>CAZITO010000010.1:0-37037 GCA_964542225.1 uncultured Bacteroidaceae bacterium
TTCGTCGAAATGAATCGGCGATTCATTTTTACAAAACGGGCAAAGAAAAAATTTTCCCTTCAAAAAACCGCTCGAAAACGCTGATTTTCACAATTTTTGCCCGATTTTGACCCTTAGAAAAAGGTTAAGTGATTGATAATCAATGGTAGTACCCCTATTTTTGACTTTTTAGTGTATATCAATTAAATTTTCCGAAAAAATATTTTTTGGCTCAGGCTCAGCCTGTTTTATAAGGGCAAAGCCCTTGTTTTTTTTATGGGTTTTGATAAGTTAGTATAGGGTAATGTCTCTGCTTTTTTGTGGCTAAGCATAGGTTACGATATGGAGTAAGACGATTATGAGACAATTTTTTTATAATTTTGTGAAAAATAAATTTGCCATGGAAAAAGAGGGAGTAAAACAAAATATAAACAATAATACTGTTAAGGTTATAACATACGGAACCTATGACTTGTTGCACTACGGACACATACGTCTTTTGGAGAGGGCTAAAGCCTTGGGCAATTATCTCATAGTGGGGGTTACCGCCGATGGTTTTGACAAAGCAAGAGGCAAAATCAATGTGCAGCAATCTTTGATGGAGAGAATAGAAGCGGTTAAACAAACGGGGCTTGCAGACGAGATAATTGTGGAGGAATATGAGGGACAAAAAATAGATGATATCAAACGATTAGGCGTAGATATATTTGCCATAGGTAGTGATTGGATAGGAAAATTTGACTATTTGAAAGAGTTTTGCAAAGTTGTCTATTTGGAAAGAACCTCGGGCGTCTCTTCTTCGGAACTTAGGGCAGAGAAAATAGAATTGGGTTTGGGTCTTGTTGGTGAGATTTCCATGTTGGATAAGTATGAAAAAGAGAGTCATTTTGTTAATGGGCTCAAAATTTCCGGAGTATATGGAGAGTATGATGATTTTTTGTCCGCTACACTAAAAGCGATAAAAATACCCTCTTTCGAGCAACTTGTGGAATGCTCCGATGCTCTCTATATAGCCTCTCACCCAAAAGAACATTATAAACAAATACTTTACGCCTTGGAGAATAAAAAACACGTCATTTGCAAATCTCCGATAACCACAAATCTGAAACAATGGCAAGAACTCAAGGAATTGGCAAAAAGAAATTCCTGTGTTTTGTTTGACTCCATAAAGACGGGTTATGCCATAGCCTATTATCGTTTGTTGCTTTTGGTCAAAAGTGGAATTATAGGCAAAGTGATAAGTGTAGATGCCACTTGTACAAGTTTTCAAGATATGCAACAAAGAGAAGGTAAGGACTTTACTCAAGCATGGAACTCCATTTCTGCTTGGGGGCCTACGGCTATGTTGCCTATTTTTCAAATCTTGGGCACGAATTATAAGGATAAGACCATTGTCTCTCATTTCTCGGATGAAATAAAAGATTTTGACCTATTTACCAAAATATCATATATTTTTGCCGATTCTGTTGCTTCCATCAAGGTGGGCAAGGGAGTTAAAAGCGAGGGTGAATTGATTGTATCGGGTACCAAAGGTTATATTTATGTGCCTGCTCCATGGTGGAAAACAGAGTATTTTGAAGTAAGAAAGGAAAACCCTGCAGATAACAAAAGATATTTTTATCAATTGGAGGGTGAGGGTATCAGATACGAATTAATATCTTTTGCAAAAGCAATAACTTTAAAAGAAAAGAATTTTTACATAGACGACAGTGTATCCCAGGCAATAACAAAGGAAGTGGAAGATTTTTATAACGGGAAAAAATTGGTGGAAATATAGTTTGTTAAAAAACTTTATGAAAGAAAGGTATGACGATAATTATTTTATGCAAGAAGCCTTAAAACAGGCACAACAAGCATACGAACAAGGCGAGGTGCCGATAGGTTGTGTTATAGTATGCAATGACAAGGTAATAGCCAAGGGCTACAATATGACCGAGCAATTGAAAGACTGCACGGCACATGCTGAGATTTTGGCAATAACCTCAGCCGAACAGATTTTGCAAAGCAAGTATTTGAAAGATTGTGCTTTGTATGTAACCATAGAGCCTTGTTTGATGTGTGCCGGCGCTATTTTTTGGTCGCAAATATCAAAGGTTGTTTATGGAGCCAAAGACCCAAAACGAGGAATATCCCTATACACAGACACTCCTTATCACCCCAAAACTCAAATGGTCGGAGGTATCTTGGAAAAAGAGAGTGCAAGGTTGGTTAAAGATTTTTTCAAAAACAAAAGATAATCTTCTTATACAACTATTTTCTTCGTATGTTTGAAGTATTTTGTTGAGTATATTCTATTGCTCCTATTGTCGGGTGAGTGCTACTTCTGTAATTGTTGTAAATATCTGTCGGATAGGTGTAATTCCACATTCCGTTTGCGTTGCCTATCATAGGGGAGTTTTCTGTTGGAGTTAAATCGTTGCTATAAACATCATTAAACAACGGTTCCATATTAAACAAACAATTACTTGAAAAAGCCGAAGCGTTGTTGAAAGTAGAAGCCTTTATTAAACAATGGTCAAATTTGTAATTTGTTGTGGCTGTATTCATTAAATCAAATTCAACTTCGTCTTTCATCAAGTTGCCATAAATAACACAATTGTAAAACTCGGCATTGTACAATTCTCTTACTATCTTTGAGCCACCTGCTGCCGTATACCAATCATTCAGCACCAAAACAGGGTCGGTTCTATTGGAATTGCTTGCCCAATAGTTTGCAAAAGTGGAATAGACAAATCTGTAATTGCCACCCATGGCAAGAGCAAGGGTATAGGAACCTGTGTTTTGAATTATAATATTTCCTCCATCTATAACAGAACCTCTTGCATAAAGACCAAAAAGGGAACAGTTTTCTATTTGGGTGTTTTCTATTTTGAGTGTTGGAGAAGAAAAACTGTTATCATTTATTTGTTGCGTTACACAGGTATCCACTGTAAGTCCTATTACGGCATTGCTTATTTTTGCATGATTTATCACATTGTTTTTGCTTCCTGCCGAAAGTTGTATTCCGCTCCATTGTCCTGCTATGTTGTTATACCTGTCCGTATGGCGTAAAGATGTAAATAAAACAGGCTCATTTGTAGCCCCCGCAACATTGAGGCTGCTTTGATTCATAACAATAAGGGAGGCGTTGTTGGACATATATATTTTATTACCCTCTTGCAATCTCAAAGTATTTCCTCCTGTAACTACGCAGGTGCCTACAATAACATGTGGTTTATCTGTTTTCCAAATTATATCGTTTCCGCTTATTTCTATGCCCGAGTCCACTCCGTCTGAGTTTTCGTTTGCTAAAGAGCAATTCAATGTTTGATATTCTCCTGTAGTTTGATTAAAAAAAGTATGTTCTTTGGGTTTATGATAATAAGCATCTTGTCCATAAGCCAAAAGTTGTATGGCTTGTTGTTTGCCATTAAAATCAAGTATAATAGAGTCTTGTATTAACAAAGGCGTATTTTGATTGTTTTTGTCCAACTCCACTCTCACAAAAATAATCATACTGTCCTTTGCTCCTATATCAATGTTTTTTACCATCAAATTAGGGTTGCCGTCCACGTTTATCCTATAATAAGAGGCTTGCCCCGAACCTAAGGTTATGGTGTTTATTTTTACTGCATCGTTTTCCTTGTTGTATACGACCACTTTTTTTGTAACCGAGCCGACAGTGGTAAATATGGTATCAAAGGTTATTGTGTCTTGCGAAAATTTTAATACTACTCCTTTACTTGTTGTATATTCGTCTTCCTTTATACAAGAAACCATTAGCATATTACACAACACCATACAAGCAAACAAACACAAAAATAAACTCTTCTTATTCATCTATCTCTTTCTTTTTTTTCTTACATATAAACTCAAAAGAAAAGGTTTTTATTTTTTTGTCGGTTGTTTTTTTATACCTGTGGTTTTCCATGCAAAAGTATTTACCATGTGTTGCATATCTTTTTTTAACTGCTCTATTACTACCGCATTGGAATCGTTGTTGGGAAGGATTTTGTTGTTGAGAGCAAAACGCACAAAATAATTAACACTATCTGTCAAATAAAATTGATAGGGAGAAACCACGTCTCTACCCTTTATTTCAAAAGCAGTGCCATATACTTTTTTTTCCTCGTTTCTATACTCTTGTTGAAGAATGCCGGCGGATAATTTTTCGTGTCTGTTGAGAAATGTAAAACAATCATTGATGGCTTCTTGCAAATCTTTTCTTGAATTGATTTTAAAGTAACTTGCATTTATTTCGAAGTTATATTTTTTTTCGTCTATGTTAAACCATATCATATCTTTGTCTTTGCTTTGCAAAAATTCTATATCAGCCTCTTTGTCATACTCAAAAACAAAGGGAAGTTCTTCGTTTTCAAAAAGAGCGTAAATAGGAGTTTTTACCTCTAATCTCAAATAGGTCGGAGGTTTTGGTTGCTCTACATTGCTTTGACAAGCATGGAATACAAGACTCAAAAAAAACAACGACAAATAATATATACTTTTTCTTGATATGTTCATAATTAAAACTTATTTAGTATTTTTGCAAAGGTAAATATTTTTTTGCATTAGACCTGCAACAAATAACAAAAAATATAGTCTTAACTTACATATAACAGAAAATATTTTGGTATGAAAATGAAAAAGATAATAGCGTTGGTTTTTGTGGTTTCGTGTTTTTTTCTTGTAGTACAAGAATATGGTTTTGCTCAGGTTACAACAACACACTATACGGGTAGCATAGCCTCGCTTATACAACAATATTTTATTTCTGATGAGAGTGTGGAATTGGATTTGAGTTATGGACATGAGCCAAAATTCAATGGACAAGCCTCCTCTACAAGTACCCAGTTGGGAACTTTTACAAACGCAAATATAAGTGGCAATAATATGCCTTTATCCTCTGGTATTGTGATGACCACGGGTTTATACGAGCAGACGGGGTTTGGGTATGGACCGAGTGATGGAACTCAAAGCGGACCTGGATATTGCAACGAATGTGGTCAGTCTTTGTCCCCATCTCTTTATCAAACTTATCAATCGCAAGGAGGAACAAGGGCTATGAATGATGTTGCTTGTTTGTCTTTTTGGATTATACCCAAAAGCGATGCTCTGTCTTTTTCTTATTGTTTTGCTTCAGAGGAATATCCTAATTATGTATGCTCTGAGTTTAATGATATTTTTGGTTTTTTTATCTCAGGTCCATACGATGATAATGGCAATCTTGTAACCGGTATAGGAGAATTTCACAACAATAGAAATATAGCAATAATACCTAATACAACAACTCCTGTTATGATAAATTCGGTCAATGGCGGTGTTGTGGGAGGTGCAGGCAATGCTTCAAATCCAAATTGCAATTTGAGTAATTCCCAGTATTTTAGAACCAATGACAATTATAACTGCAGAATGAATGGCTATACAGTGGAGTTGCCTACGGAAAAGATAGAGGTTGTTCCATGTTATAGATACAGAATAGAACTTGCCATAGCAAACATAGGAGACAATGCGTATAATTCGGCAGTTTATTTAAAGGCAAATTCTTTGCATGCAGAAAAATTAAATTTGGATGTTGCCGGCAATGGTGTAAATGGAGTTTATACCAAGGGCTGCTCACGAGCCAAAGTAAGCGTAACTGCCAACTACGATATAAGCAACACCACCCAATACACCGTACAAATCACTCCTTCCGATGGAAGCAGTGTAAATTTGGGCGAAGATTATGTTTTGGTAGATGAAAACAATCAGGCAATAGGCTCTACCCTCACACTTACAAGAGGTCAGAATGAGGCTTATTTTTATATAGATTTCTTACACAATGAAAATAAAAATGCCGGTGAAACAGATACTCTTTATCTTATTACAGAGTATGTAAACGAGTGTACTCCAAGAGATACGATAAAAATTATATTACAAGAACCGGAAAATATAGTTTATAATGTGGAAGGGGGCAAAACCTATTGCGATAACGAACTGCCTGTAACGGAAAATATTGTAATAACCACACAAGGCGCTCATAAATATATGAGGGTCAATATAACCAATTCCCTGAACCAAACACCCTTTGAAACCATTGTACGCTGTGATTCCTCTGCTACGGATAACACTCTTACCGTTACATACAGTCCTATAATCAATGACCCTGTAGAGTTTTACATTATGATAGAAGATTCTTGTGGAAGGACGTATTTTGATACCATAGAATACAAAATACAGGGAACAACAACTTCGGCTTCCGTAAGCAAGGATTATATTTGTGAAGGTGAGCAAGTTGTTTTGTCTTGTCCTGAGGCTACGAAATATACTTGGACGGCAGAGCCAATGGATGCAAGTCTTTTCGGACAAGAAAACACACAGGAGCCTCAGGTTATGCCTGCAGAAAATACCACCTACACCGTAACCGTTGAGGACGAAAACGGATGTATTGCCTCTGCTGATGTCAGCATAGATGTGATAGCCAATGTAAAGGCCCGTATGTCTTTGTCTGCTCATACTCTTACACTTTCCAATGCAACTTTGCTTTATGAGGATGTGACTGTGAATGGTGCCGATAGATTTTGGGATTTGGGCGATGGGACCACAACTACTGAAATATCGGGTGTGGAAAACTATCCTGTAGCCGATTCGGGTACTTATGATATAATGCTTGTTGCTTACAATACCGCTGGGTGTGCCGATACCGCATACGACCAAATAAGAGTGGTGCCTGATTTTACTTTTTATTTGCCAAACGCTTTTGTACCGGGAGAAAGTGAGCCGAGTTTGGGTATTTTTGCTCCTCAAGGCTCTATGTTGGAATATTATACTTTGGATGTATATAACAGATGGGGAACAAAGATATTTTCAGGTAAGCAAAATCAAGGATGGGATGGAACTTTGGAAAACGGAGAATTGGCTCCGCAAGGTACTTATATATTTGATATTTTTTATTTGAACGGCGAGGGGCTTTTGCAAAGAAAGACAGGTACATTTACCGCTTTACCAAAAAGTAAATCAAAGTAAAATGAACTAAACCAAAAAACTTTATACACCTTGGCAAAAAAAACGGATGTATGAAGTTTTTTCTTTTTACCTATATGAAAGAGTACGAAGTATTAGAACTTGAGAGCGTAGATTCAACTCAGACTTTTTTGATAGACAAAGAAGAAAAAGAGGAATTAAAAGAGTTCTTTACCATATACACGACAAACCAATTGGCAGGCAAAGGACAGGGGGAACATAAATGGGAAAGTGAAAAGGACAAGAATATAAGTTTTTCCTTTCTTCTGCGTCCCGTTTTTATTGCTCCCGCCGAGCAGTATGTTATAACGCAAATAATATCTTTGGCAATAGCGAGTAGTTTGAAAGACTTCGGTATAGCAGGGGTAAAAATAAAATGGCCCAATGATATATATGTAGGGGAAAATAAAATATGTGGTTTTTTGATACAGAACAAAATTGTAGGAAGAGAAATTTTTGCCTCATACGTGGGCATAGGTATAAACATAAATCAAACAAGATTTTCTTTTGCTCCCAATCCCACATCTTTTTGTTTGGAAACGGGTAGAGAGTTTGATAAATATGAGGTTTTTCAAAAAGTTATGCAAAACATCGTAGCCTTTTATATCAAATACAAGAATGGAAAACTCGCTGATATAAAACAACAATATTTGAATAATCTTTTATTTCTTAATGAGTATAGAAATTATGATTATTTTGGGAAAAAAATAACGGCAAAAATAATTTCCGTCAATTCTTTTGGTCATTTGATTTTGGAAGGAAAAAACAAAGAAATTTATACTGCCGAACTTAGAGAAATACATTTCCTTTTCTGACTCTGATATGCCCGCAGGGTGATTTATAATGGCTTTACTATAGTTCAAAAAATAATGGTTTTTGTCTATTTAAAATAGGCTATGGCTATGCTAACTCAAAGGAACTCAATATTTATTGTAACGGGTTAATGTTAATTAAAAAAAATGTTTTAATTTTGCATTCCTAATTGTTTAATACGTGGACTAAATTTTTGGAAAATGTCAATAAACAGTAAAACACAAGATTTAAAAAAGAGGATGCGTGCAGCCTTGCAGGGCGGTGGCGAAAAGGCTATAGAAAAGCAGAAAGCCACAGGTAAAATGACTGCAAGGGAAAGAATACTCTCTCTATTGGATGAGGGGTCTTTTCATGAGTACGACCTTTTTGTTCAACATTCGGGGAAAGATTTTGATATGGATAAAAAGATACTTCCCGGTGATGGTGTAGTTACGGGTACGGGTACTATAAGCGGTTACCCTGTCTGTATTTACGCACAAGATTTTACCGTAGCGGGAGGTTCTTTGGGCTATATGCATGCACAAAAAATTTGCAAAATAATGGACCACGCCATGAAGTTAAAGACTCCTATAATAGGTATCAATGACTCTGGTGGTGCCAGAATACAAGAGGGTGTAAATGCCTTGGCGGGTTATGGTGATATTTTTTATAGGAATACGATGGCTTCAGGTGTTATTCCTCAAATATCCGTTATTCTTGGTCCTTGTGCAGGTGGTGCAGTGTATTCTCCGGCATTAACGGATTTTGTTTTTGTGGTGGATAAAATCAGTAATATGTTTATTACAGGTCCGGATGTGATAAAAACAGTGCTTGGAGAGGAAATATCAAAAGAAGACCTTGGCGGAGCGAGAGTTCATGCTGAGATTTCTGGTAACGCTCATTTTTTTGCAGAGAGCGAACAAGAATGTTTTGAACAAATAAAAAGCCTATTTACTTATATTCCATGGAATAATGGAAAAAAGGCCGATTCTTTTGCAACTCGCAAACCGGATGCAAAGAATTACAAAATGAATTCCATTTTTCCTTCCGACCCTGCTCAGCCATACGATGTAAGGCATATCATTAAGGCAATGGTGGACGGTTCTGACTTTTTGGAAGTACAAGAGTTGTTTGCTCCCAATATAGTTATAGGTTTTGCTCGTATGAATGGAGATACTGTAGGTTTTGTAGCCAACCAACCAAATGCTATGGCGGGGGTTTTGGATTGCAATGCTTCAGATAAGGCGGCAAGGTTTATTCGTTTTTGTGATGCTTTCAATATTCCTTTGGTTACTTTGGAAGATATGCCGGGTTATTTGCCGGGTATAGACCAAGAGCACGCAGGAGTCATAAGACACGGTGCCAAAATTCTTTATGCTTACTCGGAGGCAACAGTGCCAAAAATTACTGTTATTCTTCGTAAGGCATACGGAGGTGGTTATATAGCCATGTGTTCTTCTCACTTAAAAGCAGACTTTGTTTTTGCTTGGCCTACGGCTGAAATAGCGGTTATGGGACCAGAAGGTGCAGCCAATATTGTATTTCGTAAGGAAATAAAAGAATCTGAAGACCCTGCGAAAACACGCAAAGAAAAAATTGATGAGTATCGTAAAAAGTTTGCCAACCCATACGTTGCGGCTTCATACGGATATGTTGATGCGGTTATACAACCAAACGAAACTCGTCAATATGTGCTTCACGCTTTGGAGGTTTCTAAGGCAAAACAAGTAGAAAACCCTAAGAAGAAACACGGTTTGCCACCATTCTAAAAAATGATTTAAATATTTTATGGATTATTTTTAATAATTGGTCTAAAAAATTATTAAGGAATTAAAAATAAAAAAGATAATGGCAGAAAACGAAAGAAAACATTATAAACAGTTGTATGTTGAGATAGAAGCAGGAGAAATTTTTGCATTCATACCCGGTACAATAGTAGACATTCTTGTCAAAAAAGGGGATAAGGTAAAAAAAGGTCAACCTCTTTGTATTCTACACGCTATGAAAATGGACAATAAGATATGCTCCGATATAGACGGCGTAGTGGCAAAAATCAACATAGAGCCAAATCAAAATGTAACGAAAAACGATGTTTTGATTAAAGTGGATAAGCTATAATAAATATTATGTGATTTTAATTATTCTTTACAGTGCTGTCTTTTGGGACAGCACTGTTTTTTTATTTATCATAACGTTCTAAAGTAAAAAATTGATATTCAATATTGCTTTCCTCATCCTTTTTTCTCTCGCTTTGATAAACTGTTTTCCATTTATTGTAATCTATTTCGGGGAAAAAAGTATCTGCCTCCTCATATGATTTGTAAACTTTGGTCAAATAGATTTTGTTTATCAAAGGCATAAATTCCCTGTATATACTTCCTCCTCCTATAATGAAAACTTCGCTATCAAGGTCTTGTATTTCTTTTGCTTCTTTTATGGAGTGCAAAATAGTTACGTTGTCATTGAAAGAAAAATTTTTGTTTTGAGTTATTATTATATTATGTCTTTTAGGCAAAGGTCTTATTTGCAAACTCTCCCATGTCTTTCTTCCCATAAGCACAGGGTGATTTTTTGTGGTATTTTTAAAATGAAGCATATCCTCTCTAATGTGCCACAACAAATCCCCGTCCTTGCCTATTGCATTATTTTCTCCTACTGCTACTATTATAGAAAATTTATTCATCTTTTTAATTCAAAATTCTGTCCCAATCTTTGTAAATAACATCATAACCTTGTTTTCTTATCATTTCCTCCATTGCCTTTGGTGAGCGGTCGTCATTGATATGAAATTGTTCCAAATCCTCATTGGGATGAGCATAACCGCCCGGCTCTGTTTTGCTACCTGCACTTATGGAGGTTACTCCAAGCGTAACAAAATGGTCTCTCATATTGCGAGTTTCTCTTGTAGACATGGCTATATCTATATCGTTGTCAAAAATACGAAAAGCCCAAAGCGTTTGTGCAAATTGTTTTTCGCTCATAAGAAAATTTGGTCTATAGCCTCCTGCGGCCGGACGCATACGGGGAAAACTTATACTATACTTTTGTTTCCAGTAATGTTTTTCCATAAAACGCAAATGCATAGCCAAATAAAGCATTTCCGTACGCCATTCTTCCAAGCCTATCAAAGCACCCATTCCTATTTTGTGTATTCCAGCCTGAGCCACTCTTTCCGGAGTTCCAAGACGCCATTTATAATTGGATTTCATTCCTTTTGGATGGTAAAATTTGTAGCGTTGTTCATTAAAAGTTTCTTGATAAACGTACAAAGTATTTGCTCCTGCGTTTACCAATTTTTCATAATCGGAAACTTTCATTGGGAAAACTTCCAAATTTATAGCCGAAAAATGAGGACGACACAATTCTATTGCGTGTCTGATGTATTCCACTCCCGCAACCTTAGGAAACTCCCCCGTAAGCAATAAAACATTGTCATAGCCCATTTGTTTAATCTCCTTTATCTCGTTAATAATTTCCTCATCGTTAAGGGTCTTTCTTATCATAGGGTTGTTGTGATTAAAACCGCAGTAAATACAATGATTGCTACAAGCATTGCTTAAATACATGGGAATATATAAAAGAATAACCTTGCCAAAACGTTTTTGAGTAATGGAGCGAGACATTTGCGCCATAATTTCCAAATAGTCTTCCGCTGCAGGTGAAATAAGGGCTTTGAAATCTTCCAAGTTCAAAAATTCTTTACTCAAAGCCCTTTCTACATCATTTTTATTTTTGGTATAGATGGATTTTGTAGCCTCCTCCCAAACCAAATCTTTTATAGTGTCATAAAATTCCATATCGCTGAAATATTTTTGCAAAATTACAAAAAAGCGACCACACTATGCAAAATTTTAGATTTCTCCTTTAAAACTAAAGCCTGCTTCCTCCACTGCTTTTTTTATTTCTTGTTCTGATGCCGAGCCTTTAACTGTCAAAGTTTTTTGATTGACATCTGCCTCCGCATACTCTATGTTTTTTAGGCTCATAACGGCTTTTTCCACAGACATTTTACAATGCGAGCAAGTCATACCCTCCACTTTATAAAGAGTTTCTGAAGCCAATTTTTTTGTTTTCTTAAATCTGCCAAAAATTTTCATAACCAAAGCATTTATAAGTAAAAGACTGAATATTATTGCACAAATCGTTTTAAACCAAGAAATATGGTGCATATCAGTGGAGCAACAATCTATAGTGCTTCCTTGTGGCATTTGACCGACAAAGAAATCGGGGAAAATATTAACCAACACCCCAAATAATATAGAACCGATAACAATGGTCAAAACATATATAATAGTAAAATTTTTGCCTATGGTTTTTCTTACGACAAGAATAGAAGCAAGATTTACAGCCGGTCCTGCCATAAGCATAACCAAAGCGGCACCCGGACTCAATCCCTTTAATATCAAAGCCGCCGCTATAGGAATACTGCCTGTGGAACAAACATACATGGGAATTGCAACAACAAGTATTATCAGCATTTGCAACAAGGGATAATCCGCAAATCTCAAGAAGAATTCGTCAGGAATGAAAATACTTATTAGTGTTGCCAAAAGCAAACCTATAATCAACCTGAGTCCTATGTTTTGCAGCATTTCAAAGAAAGCATATTTGCATATTGCAAAAATAGTATTTGTTTTTTTTGTTTGTATTTGACAGGAGTTGTTTTTGTTTTCATCTTTTTCATTTTTCAAAAGACGATTAACCAACAAACCGCCACACACTCCTGTAATCAAAGCAGCCACGGGTCTTATTATAGCAAAGCCCAGTCCCATAAGGGAAAAGGTTGCAAGTATGGAATCTATACCTGTTTGGGGCGTGGCTATAAGAAAAGAAGCAACCGCTCCTTTGGATACTTTTTCGTTCTTAAGTCCTATGGCTGTGGGTATTACTCCACACGAACACAAAGGCAAAGGTATTCCCAAAAGAGCGGCATAAATAACCGATTTGCCCGAGTTTTTTGTTAAATATTTGCGATAAAACTGACTAGGTACCACTACGTGCAAAACTCCGGCTATCAAAAATCCCAAAAGAAGATACGGAGCCATAGCACAAATCATAGTCCAAAATTCTATGAAAAATTTTTCTAATTCCTGCATAATCATTTTTGTATTTATCGGTTTGCAAAACTACAAACCTTTTGTTGCAACCAAGTTGCAAAGTTTCTTTTTCACTTTTAGGAAAAGTGTTGCTTTATGAAAAAATAAGAATATTACTAAGAGTTTGTTCTTATTGTTTTGGAAACAATGCTTTTTCCACCATTTCGCAAACAATGTGTCCTATCATTATGTGGCATTCCTGTATGCGTGGAGTATCTTTTGAGGGCACAGCCAAAAGAACATCTGCCATTTCCCCCATCTTTCCTCCTCCCTCGCCGGTCAAAGCAACGGTTAGCATAGCCTTTTGTTTTGCTGTTTCAAATGCTTTTATCACATTTTTGGAATTGCCAGAGGTGGAAATACCTACAACTACATCTCCTTTTTGCCCAGCAGCCCTAAGCATACGAGCATAAACGTCCTCATAAGCATAATCATTGGCAACAGCGGTCAAATAAGAAGTATTTACATGCAAAGCCTCTGCATACAAAGGCTCTCTGTCATAGTAAAATCTGCCGGAGAGTTCTGCCGCCAAATGTTGTGCATCTGCCGCCGAGCCCCCATTTCCACAAAACAACACTTTTTTATTGTCTTTATACGCTTTTACCATAAGGTCTATAACCCTTTGTATCTGCTCCATAAAATGTGTATCTTTTAACAAAGATTGTTTTAATTTTATGGAATCCTCTATTGCTTGCTGTATTCTCATAATGTTTGTTTTAGAAGTTGTGTTCTTTTTCTATCAAATATGTATTGCGGGTTGTGGAGTTTCTGCCAACAAGTTCTGCCAAAAATCCCACAAGAAACAATTGCACACCTATAATCAGCATAACCAAAGATATGTAAAAATAAGGGCTTTGTGTAACCAATCTTGTTTGAGCCCAAAGTCCTTGATGTAAAGCCCAAAGTTTTTGTATGCCCAAAACGGCTGCAGCAACTATACCAATAAAAAACATCAAAGTACCTATAGCACCAAAAAAGTGCATAGGCTGTTTGGAAAAACGAGATACAAACATTATAGACATCAAGTCCAAATATCCGTTTATAAATCTGTTCATTCCAAATTTGCTTTTGCCAAACTGACGTTTTTGATGTTTTACAACCTTTTCCCCTATCTTTGTGAAGCCTGCCCATTTGGCTATAACCGGAATATATCTGTGCATTTCTCCATAAACTTCTATGTTTTTAATAACGTCTTTTTTGTAAGCCTTTAAGCCGCAATTAAAATCATGAAGTTTTATGCCTGAAAGCCATCTTGTAGTAGCATTAAAAAATTTGGAGGGTAGATTTTTCATAAGTTTGGAATCATAACGCTTCTTTTTCCAGCCCGAAACTAAATCAAAACCTTCCTGTTTTATCATTTTATATAGTCCCGGTATTTCATCGGGAGAGTCCTGCAAATCTGCATCCATGGTTATTACCACATCTCCTACTGCATGCTCAAACCCAACATTCAAAGCCGCACTTTTGCCATAGTTTCTGCGAAATTTTATGCCTTTTATATTATTATTCTTTGCTGAAAGCATTTCTATTTCTTGCCAAGAATTGTCCTTACTGCCATCGTCCACCATTATTATCTCGTATGTATAATTATTTTCTTGCATAACTTTGGCTATCCAATCGGTCAATGGTTTCAAAGACTCCTGCTCGTTTAAAAGAGATATTATTATAGATATATCCATAATTTGATTTCGTTTTATCTGTTATTTACAACAACGTTATTTTTTATTAAATATTTTACTATTACCAGTTATAATAACCTATTGCAACTTATCAAACTCCATAAGAAAATAACGGCTTTGCCCAATAAAACAGGCTTAGCCTGAACCGAAAAATATTTTTGGGGAAAGTTTGCCGACTTTTTATAGTAAGGTTTGTTAAAATTTGAGAACCACTTGACCTGATATAAATTGATTATTATTGGCAAATATTTTGTCGTTGCCACTTGATATCTCATCTTTATCGGAATACCTTATAAGAGAATATTTTAAATACAGTTGCCAATATTTGTTGATATGGTAGGAAAAAAGAGCGTAAAAGTTTTGTCCTTTCCCATTTAACATGGAAGAAGAATAAGACAAGGGTAGGGAATACTCATAAACATAAAATCTATTGTCATAATCTGAGGTATTAAACAAAGTATACCTCAAACGAAAAGTTATTTTTTCAAGTGCCTTGTACATAGTTTCCACAAAAATAAATCTTCCTTTATTTTCTTTGCTTTCATGGGTCAGAGAACGGGAAAAACCTGTGCGAATGGTTAAAGCAAATTTATCTTGCGAAGAAAATTTATATTGCAAGTGATTTTGTATTATGGTATTGGCAAAAGGTGTTTTGGTTTTGTCTTTATTTGTATAATCATAGTAGCGATTGGAATATCTACAATAAAGTAAAAAGGTATGTTGTTTTTGTGGTTGATAATTCAATTGTATTTTCAATTTTTGACCTTTAACATCTTTGCTTGCCCTATAACTTATAAAAGGAAAATAAAAAAAATCTCCTCCTACATAGTAAGAAAAATATTTATTTACATAGTGTGAGAAATCAATATAAATTCCTTGCTCGTTATTATTTAAAGAATGTATGCCTATGGCATTGGCGTAAAAGTTTTGAAATTTTTTGTCATAATCTCTATAAGAAAGGCTTAAATTTGTTTTCCATGCAAGATTATATTGTAGACCGACAATGTATGCTTTGGCTGTATTTTGACTCATTGCACCCTCAAAAAACAAAACAAATTTTCTTATAGCATAGGAGCCATTGACACCTGTAATATAATTATCTCTCCCACTGAAATAATATTTTTGATAAGGGTAAGACTTGATATTTGGAGCAATTGAATCAGAAAAATGATACCTTAAAAAACTTCCTCCCAATTGCAAGCCTTTATAAACATATTGCAGACTTGTGCCCATCATGGTTTGATGCAAAGAATTTTTGTTTTCCAATTCTTTTTTAGTGCGGTGATAACCTGTTTGTTGTATACTATTACTGTTAAAATCCAAAGGGTTGTAGGAAGCAAATAAAAATATATCAAAATGTTTGACATTCATTTTCAAAGCCACCCCTCTATTGTAATTATACTCGCTTGTGGAACGAAAGGGAGTTATTTTGCCTGTACTTCTTTTTACTCCATAGTTGGAAAAATAGCCTACATCAAAATTTTGTTTTATTACCAAGCCTTCGCCTAAAGAAATACGATAATCACCAATGGTTATTTGATTTAAATATTTGTTTAAATCATAGAGTGAAAAAGAAATATTATAATGGTCATAACCAAAATTTTTATCTTTGTAACGTATAGGCTCTCCTGCATCTTTATCGCCCACAAAGGAAAACTCCAATCTATCATAATATTTGAAAGTGTATCTGAAAGATGAAGAAAATTTTTCTCCCATATACCCTTTGCCGTCTTGTCTTGTATATCCGTATGGTTTGTGTAGAGTTTCTTTGTATTGAAATCTTATAATGTGTCTGCCTTTGTGTAATATGGAATCAAAGTTCAGACTATGTTTATAACCAACGTTTTCCACATATAAATAAGGAGCGATTTTAATTATTGTTTCTTTGTCAAACCCATTTATAAATGACAATTCGTTTAAGGAAAACAATTGTCCGCTTTGCCTTATGTAGTTTTGTAGGGAAAATATTTGGAAATTACTCAATCCCAAAAGCAACATTTGTTCCTCTGTAATGGTATTAACGTTGAATTTTAGCGTTTTGAAATCTTCTAACTGTTGCAAAATCTCTTGTTTGCTTTCCTCTGTCAAATCTTCGTTTTCCAATATGTCGTCCAAATTTTCTATCTGTCCCAAAGAGACAAAACAAAGCATTTGCAAAAGTAAAAACAAAAATAGTTTCCTCATCTGCAACACATAGCCTATCACTTCAATACAACTCAACCATATAACCTATTCCACAGCATCTGCCATTATTTTTATGGCTTCTATGTACTTGGGGGTATATTGTGTCAATAGTTTGCTATCTATACCTATAAGTTTTTTGTTTTGTACGGCTGATAAAAATTTGTAGGGTTCTTTGTTTGCGTATGCTTCTTTATCTCTACTATCCAAAAAAACGTAGTCCGGATTGTCTTTCACAATATCATCTCTATGATATATATTATCGCTTTTGTCTTTTGCCAAATTGGTTATGCCTGCAAGTTCCAACAAATTGCCTATAAGCATATTGCCCGAGGCTGCCATATCTTCTCCTAATTTATCATTGAAAAGAATGGAAAAGTATCCACGAGCCGTTTTGTTTTTATTCTTTTCTCCTATTTTGGTTATTTCCTCTTTGTATTGAGCAATCAACTTGTCTGCTTCGTCTTTTTTGTTAAAAATACTCCCCAACAACCCTACAGCCCTATAAACATCGTCCATTTTTGTAGGGTAGGTGAAAAGCACTATATTATATTTGTTGTTTATTAACCATTCCAAAGTATATTTGTCTATTGAGGTGAGGGTGAGAATTACATCGGGTTGCAATTCTTTTATTGCATTTGTGTCCAATTGAAAATCACTGCCCACAATAGGTAAATCAGGTTTATCAGACTCCTCCAAGCAATCTTTTCCTATGGCTATAAGGTTATCTTGCAAGGACAATTTATTCATCCATTCCCAAAGCCCTCTGTTCAAACATACAGCCTTAGGGTTCTCTTTTATGGACAGTTGTCTGTTTGCCATATCAACAACCTTTGTTTTCTTTTCTGAGCAAGAAAGGGTTAAAAGACTTATTATTGCTAATGTTATGATAAATATTTTTTTCATAAAGACTCCTTGTTTTCAAAGTGTAATAACGTACATTAAATAAAAAAATTATACGAGGTTGGTCTATTCCCATAAGTACAAATGTTTTATAACGGCTGTGCCACTATAAAACAGACCGAGCCTGTTAAAGTTTGCTTTTGTATTCCAAAAATGTTTGATGATGCTTATCCTTTTCGGAAAGAATTATATCCTCTTGAGGTAAATGCCAATCTATATTTAAAGTTTTATCATTCCATATAATAGCATCTTCGTGTTCTTTGGAATAAAAAGCATCGCACTTGTATTGAAAAATAACTTCCTTGCTTAAAACTGCAAAACCATGAGCAAACCCTTTGGGAATAAAGAATTGAAGTTTATTGTCCTCGTTTAATATTATGGAATGGTGTTGTCCGAAAGTTTTAGAATCTTTTCTCAAATCCACAGCAACATCCAAAACCTCGCCTTTTACCACTCGGACCAATTTGCTTTGGGCATACTCGCCGGTTTGTAAATGCAGTCCTCTCAAAACACCATAACAAGACTTGCTTTCATTATCTTGTACAAAGTTGATTTCACCGACTTCCTTATTAAAGTTTTTTAAAGAATAAGACTCAAAAAAATAGCCTCTTTCATCTTTAAACACATTTGGTTCTATAATTACAAGTCCTTCAATATTTGTTTTCTTTATATTCATTGTCTTTATTTGTTTGAATTACTTTGTTAATCTTTTCTACAATTTTTTCCTTATTAAATCGTGTTTGTTTTAACTTCAAAGCGTTTATTGCAACTTGCTCTTTATTGTTTTGTGTAAAGGTCAGCATTTGCTCAAACCCTCTTGCAATATCATTCAAATCGGAAGGCTTGGCACAAAGACCTATATTATTCTCTTCTATTATTTTCTTGCAGGCTCCGTTGAGTATTCCAAAGATTGGTTTGCCTACAGAAAGATAAGATTGCAGTTTTAACGGCTCGGTTTTTTCTATTTCCTTGTTGTCCAAAAGAGGCAACACAAATACATCGCTATGATGCAATAAATCATCTACTTGATTGTATGCTATACGTCTATGGAGGAATACGTTTTGCAGTTTGTTTTTTTCTATATACTTTTGGACAATTTCATACATTGAGCCATTGCCTATAATGTTAAGCACGCAATTTTGCAGGTTTGCTTTTTGAAAACCTTTTACGGTGTTGAGTATATTTTGATAGAGAGATATGTTTCCCGCAAAGGTAAAGTTAAATTTAGTCGGGTCTAATTTTAATTCGCTTATGGCAAAGTCCACAGGTTGCAACCAATTTGGTGCATAATGTATTGTTTTGTCGGGAACATATTTTTGTATAGAAGAAATAAAGCCTGATGAGGAGACAATGATATGGTCAAACCTCTTATAAACATAACTTACAAAATGCTCAAAAAAGAATTTTGTAAAAATGTTTCTGGGCACTCCATACATATAAACAACATCCGGCCAAATATCAAAAGTCCATATTGCCAAAGGTTTATTGAATTTTTTTGCCATACGTATGGCTGGCAAAGCAACGGTAAGAGGTCCTGTTTGAGATACAAAAATCAAATCATAATCTCCTGCTATGTTTTTTCCTATGCGAGTGGCTCCCTTTATGTACAAAAAATAATTGCGAATCTTTTTATATACGCTTGTTTTGTAACCTTCAATAAAAGGAAAACGAAAAATCTTGCTACCCTCCCAATCCTCTATTCTATAATCCTTATTGGTATAGCCGGGATAAACATAACTCTCGGGATAAGAGGGGTATTGACTAATAATATCTACTACCCAACCTTGCTTTTTCCATTCTTTTACAAGGTCGTTTATAAGAAAATTTTCAGGGTAAAAAACCTCCGATACTACAAGTATTTTCATAAATTTATTAGTAGATAATTTAACCTCTAAAACGCAGATTCCTCTTGTTTATTATATGGTCCGCAACTCTTAATTCTTGCAAAGAAAAGGAAGTATATTTTTTTGTATAGATTAAGTACAACAATAAATAATTGGTTGTTTTTATAATATGGAATGTTTCTCTTTAGAAGTTGTAAGGATACCAAAAGTCACTATGAGAGAATGAGGCATAGAAATTGAAAAAAGCATCATCACTGAACTTATAAGTTACATCCAAATCTGCTCCAACACTGTTATAAAAACTGTTATAAAAAACAGAACTGCTGACAAAAAGTTTGTCATTAAATTTATGGGTTATACCTATTTGAGCCTCTACTCCGTTTTTGCTTCTGCGAGGAGCAAGGTCTCTGTATTTGGTATTGCAATTCAACATATCTATACCGACAAACAAAGTTGTTTTATCGTTTATTTTTCTTGCAAAATCAAAACCATAACTTGTAGCAAAAAAATCATTTCCATAAAAACCTTTGCTCCAAAAAGCCGAAGTACGAAATCGCATAAAGTCTTTTTTTTCAAAACTGTTGCTGTCCGACAAGTTTTGGCATTGGACTTGTAATGTCGCAAGCACAAGAGCAAATAATATGAGTGTTTTTGTTTTCATTACAGTTTCATCCCATGTTTCCAATTGTCAAAAAAGTAAGACAAAGTTATGGATATCATCTGTTGTCTCGGAGAGGTTATATCCTTGATGTTGAAAAATTCAAAAGAATTCTTATAATCCAAATTTCTTGGCTTGTACCTGTAAGAATAGTCGTAATCATAGTCATACAAAGGCGTTAAAGAGTATTGATAGGTAAACATCAATTGCAATCTCCACCATTCTACACCTACCCCTAACTGAAAACCACCATCAAATATCCATGTTCCATCAGAGGCAAAAGTATCGTCTTTGTCTTTCCAATAGTCATTGGCTCCATGCACGGTAATATCACAACCTATCAAATTGGTACTTTCCTCTACGCCTGTAATAACAGGGTCGGGACGAAACTCGTGATTTAGTCTCGGTGAGCGTTCTTCTCCATAATGGTCTTCAAAATTGGTAAACCCTGCTACGCCTATACCCGCAAAAACACCGGCAGAAACAAGAAAATTGGCATTTTTGACAGGAAATTTATACATAATCTCAAAAGGAATCTGCATATAACCGGCCGTAGCACTTACTTCAAGATTTTGAGTGTTTAGTTTATAGCCCTTTTGAGTAAAAGACAAGCCTGTTTGCCACCACCAATTGCCCGACAAATTACCCTGAGCGGTAACTCCAAAATTAAAACCTATCTTAAAAGGTTTGGTATCTGTAAGCCCTATGTACTCTCCATTGTTGTTATAGTAGGCAAGTCCATTCCAAATATCCAAACCGTCCGCCGAAGTCAAATCGCTTAAATTTAGCCCGGTTCTTATACCGATGCGTATTTGTTGCCTGTTATCCGCACGTTTAACGGCGTTGGCATTATAACGCTGTGCATTTGCAAAAGCAAAAACACAACAAAAAAGAATAGAAAATGCAATATATTTCTTTCTCATTTTTATACACTTTAAGATTTTGCAAATATAAAGTTTTTTTTTCTAATGCTGACTTTGTTTCAAAAAAAAATCTTTACAGCGATTAATTATCATATAAAACACTTGATTATAAAACTTATAAAACCCTGTTGTTTTATTGTTCGACTTGGTGAAAATATTTGTATATCTTGTCGGCTTTTGACTTTCCTACACAATCTATAAGACTTTGCAAAGTGGCGTTTTTTATTTTTTCCACAGAAGAGTATTTTAAAAGCAAATCCACTGCAGTTTTTTCTCCTATTCCGTTTATATCGGTCAATTGGGTACGAAAAGTGGCTTTGCTTCTTTTGTCTCTGTGAAAAGTAATGCCAAACCTATGAGCCTCGTCTCTTATGTGTTGAATGATTTGCAAAGTATGGCTTCGTTTATCCAAGCAAATAGGTACGGGGTCATCGGGTTTGTATATTTCTTCCAAACGTTTTGCCAAACCTATAACGGTTACTTTATCATATACGCCTGCTTTTTTCAAAGCCTCCACAGCAGAAGACAATTGCCCTTTGCCGCCATCTATTACGATGAGGTCGGGCAATTCTTTATTTTCTTTTTCCAAACGAGAATATCTCCTATAAACAATTTCTCTCATAGAGGCAAAATCATCAGGACCGACGACAGTCTTAACATTAAAATGCCTATATTCTTTGTTGGAAGGTTTGCCCTCTCTGAAAACAACACAACTTGCCACCGGGTTTGTTCCTTGTATATTGGAGTTATCAAAACATTCTATGTGGTGAGGCGGTGTGTCCAATTGCAAATCTCTTTGCATTTCCATAACCACTTTGTTTTTCCATCTGTCAGGGTCAAGTATTTTGGCGTTTTTTATTTTTTGATTTCTGTAAAACAAAACATTGTGCAGAGCAAAATCCAAAAGTTTTTTTCTTTCTCCAAAAGTGGGAATATTTTGTGTTACATATTCGCGAGGCAAGTCCAAAATTTCAGGCACAATTATTTCCTTGGCTTGCCATTGCAAACGGAGTCTGTTCTGCACTATGGCAGAGGTAAAAACTTCTTTTGCCGACATATCAAGTTTTTTCTCCACCTCCGTAGAAAAGGACATATTTATTTTACCCTCAACCACTCTTGTCATATTTATATATATTTTTTCCTCATCATCCATATAGGCATAAACTTCCAAATCATGCATAATGGAGGAAACTATTGAGGTTTTGGTTGTATAGTTTTCCAAAAGTGTTATACGCTCTTTTACTTTTTGTGCTTTTTCAAATTGGAGTTTGTCGGCAAAAGACATCATTTGCAATTTCATTTCGGCAAGACAGGAGGAATATTTGCCTTTTATTATTTGGCGCACTCCGTTTATGACTTTATGATATTCCACAATGGATTGTTCTCCCGTACAGGGTTTATCACAAAGCCCTATTTGTGCATTGAGACAAGGTTTGAATTTGCCCTTCAAAACACCTTCCTCTGTCAAAGCGAGCGAACATGTACGATAAGAAAACAAAGAACGAATCAAATCCATAAGTTCTTTAACTACCTTTCCGCCCGGGTAAGGACCATAATACTGCGAACCATCTTTGATAAGATTGCGAGTGGAGTATATACGCGGATATTCTTCGTTTGTGATACGTATCCAGGGGTAGGTCTTGTCGTCTTTTAACATTATGTTGTAGCGAGGTTTATACTTCTTTATGAGATTGTTTTCCATAAGGAGAGCATCGGTTTCGGAGTCTACGTGAACGAATTTTATATCTGCTATTTTGCGTACAAGAACCTGTGTTTTAAGATTGTGTTTTACATCATTGCGAAAATAAGAAAGTACCCTGTTTTTTAAATTTTTTGCCTTGCCCACATAGATAACCTTGCCTTGTTTATCAAAGTATTGATAAACGCCCGGAGTGGAAACAAGAGTTTTCAGAATTGTCAGTATATGTTCTTTATAAGGATTGTTCTCTAAAACTTTGTATGAATTTTCACACATTAGTCATTGTTGTTTTTATATTCTTTCATATTGGATTTTTTTATCATAACCCCCATATCCATGATACCCACGGTTTTTGCGTATGTACCGAGGTTGGTAAGTGTTATGGTATAATTACCCTTTTCGGGTAAAGAAACAAAGGCTCTGCATCTTTCCTCCACGTCAATCAAATCGCCCAAAGCATCGCCTTTCCATTTGTTATTATCTGCATTCTTTAGACCTATGTTGTAAATACTTTCTCTGACTATACCGCTCGGATATATAACCTTCATCAAAAACTTTATCTTTCCTTCGTTAATGTAAGGCGTATGTCTGATTGTTACATAGATGTCATACAACGAAGAAGTATCGTTTATCTCTATGTTTTTAAATGTTATGGTTTTGTTGTCCTCCAAACGATTCCAAGTATTGTTGTCAAACGTTACCCTTTCTTGATACACATCGTTTTTGCTACAAGAAGCAAATAACAATGCAACAAAAATCAAAGACAAATAAAAAATCACTTTTTTCATAACACAGGCTCTCCATATTTTTTACAACTTGCAAAGATACAAATTTATTTTGTCTAACTTGTGTTTTAAGTAAATTAAGGCGGAATTGGTATAAAAAGCACTCAAATTTTGGAAAATCCGTTTACTGAAAATCAATAAGTTACAAAATAAATTTTTGCACGCGTTTGGTCAGGTCGTAGAATCTTCGTAACTTTGCATAGAGAAATACCCCTATCACAAAATTCCCAATTTTTATCTCTGTAATTATTTGATAATCAGCGAAAACGAAACGGCGTTTTATTTTATCGAAACGCCGATTCGTCGAAATGAAACGGCGATTCATTTTCACAAAACGGGCAAAGAAAAAATTTTTCCTTCAAAAAACCTTTCGAAAACGCTGAAAATGACCATTTTTGCCCGATTTTGACCCTTAGAAAAAGGTTAACTTATTGATAATCAATAGTAGCACCCTTATTTTTGAACTTTTAGAGTATATCAATTAAATTTCCCGAAAAAATATTTTTCGGCTCAGGCTTAGCTTGTTTTATAAGGGCAAAGCCGCACCCATTGGGTGTTTTATATGGGCAAAGCCGTTACTTTTTCTTATGGATTTTTATAGGTTAGTATAGGTTGTAATGAGTTATCATAAGTTAAGTGCAAAGGTATTAATCCTAACCAATTGAAACGCTCTTTATTGCTTATACCGAGTCGGCGTTAAAAAATAAGGATTGTAAGAGGTAAGAATAATTTTTGTATTTTTGTAAATAATATTATTGTTGGTATGAAAAGAGTTAAGATTTTAATTTGTTTTCTTGTTGTTTTGGTTGTGGGTTTGTTTGTTGTCGGTTACAAAAATATATATGCTGACAAACAACAGACACAAGCAGAAAAACTTTCCTATGGGCAGGACTATTCTCAGGGAATGGAAATTCCTGCAAAATCAAAGAATACACCTGAGTTGATTCTAAAAAGAAAGGCTTATACGGTGTCTTACAATACAAAAACTTTGATACCTAATTGGGTGGCTTGGAAATTGAAAGCGGAATATGTGGAGGGCAACATTGAGCGTTCCAATGATTTTAGAGAAGATACAAGCGTACCATTGCCAAGAGCCACCAAGGAGGATTATCGCAAAAGCGGTTGGTCAAGAGGGCATATGTTCCCTGCCGGAGATGCCAAATGGGACAAACAAGCAATGTCTGAGTCTTTTCTTCTTACAAATATATGTCCGCAAGATACCCGTTTGAATAGTGGTGATTGGAATGAAATAGAAAAGGCATGCAGGCTATGGGCAAAAAAATATGGAGAACTATACATAGTTTGCGGACCTCTTTTTTATAATACACAGCACACAACAATAGGCAAAAATAATGTAGTGGTGCCTGAGGCTTTTTTTAAAGTTGTTTTACGTCTCAAACCTCAGCCCAAAGCAATAGGTTTTGTTTGTAAAAACAAATCACAAAACAAGACAAAAGACCAATATGTAAATCCAGTGGACGAAATTGAAAGAATGACGGGTATAGACTTTTTTCCTTTGTTAGACGATAAGGTGGAAAGTGTTGTGGAGTCCAATGCTGATATTTCAGAATGGTAGTAACACAGAGTTCAAAAAGAAATTGCTGCACTTTATTTGTTTTTATTATTGTGATTTTTTATAATTTTGCAATCGCTTAGAGAGAAAACTTGTAGCAAGAATTTTTTTAACATTGTATGAATGACCTGCTGAGATTCTTAAAAAAATATTATCACATATTCCTATTTCTTTTATTGGAAGGGATAAGTGTGTATTTCATTGCTTGCAACTCTTTTCGTCAGGGAAGTTATGTAACCACATTGGCCAACAATATTTCGGGCTATGTCTATAATTCCATAGAGGGAATAAATTCTTATTTTTATTTGAAATCAAAAAATGAGGACTTGGTTAAAGAAAATCTTAGGCTGAGGTCTATGGTTGAGTCTTCTTATGTTAAAATTGTTAACACCGTTCATCAAAAGAAAGATACGGTATATAAGCAAATGTATTCCTTTATAGATGCAAAAGTCATTTCAAAAACCGTAAACAAACGCAATAATTTTTTTATGCTGAATAAAGGCTATTCCTCAGGTGTAGAGACGGAAATGGGAGTTATTGCACCAAATGGTGTGGTAGGCGTGGTAGTTAAGACAACGGAAAATTTTTCTTTGGTGATGAGTGTTTTGCATCAGGATAGCAAATTAAATGTAAGAAACGAAAGAACCAAAACAACAGGTACTCTGACTTGGTCGGGCAAACATTATGCAATAGGTCAGGTTATAGATATGCCTTCTTCTATCGCAGTCAAAAAAGGAGATACCATTGTTACAAGTGGTTTTTCTCGTAATTTTCCGGAGGGTATTCCTGTGGGCAGAGTTGTTAAACCCGAAAAAGACAAAGGAACAGGTTTTTACAACATAGATATAAAATTTTTCACCGATTACAATAAGTTGGAATATGTTTATGTGATAAAGAATTTCTTTAAGATAGAGCAAGACAGACTTATGCAAAATATAGATACTCTAACCAATAATACACGATAGGCAGTAAGATGATAAAAGACGTAATAATATCTGTAATACAATTCTTTGTATTGGTATCAGTGCAGGTTTTTGTACTTGACAACATAAGTTTTTGGGGGTTTGCTACTCCTATGATTTATGTTTGGTTTATTATGCTTTTGCCTTACGATACAGCAAAATGGGTGGTTCTTTTGAGTTCTTTTGCAATAGGGGTTTGTGTTGATATCTTTGCAGGGCAAACGGGAATACATGCTTTTGCCTGTACTTTTACAGGTTTTGTAAGACCTGTTTTATTGAATACTTTTTCGGGCAATATAGATACCACAAATATAAGATTTACAATGTCTCGTATCGGTTTTGCCAACTTTATTTTTTATACTCTGACTACTGTTTTTATACATCATTTTCTTTGTTTTCTTTTGGGCGTTTTTTCTTTTGCAGAAATAGGACAGACTTTATTGAGATGTGTTATAAGCACTTTGCTTACGAGTTTGATGATAATTATATGTGATGCCATATTTTTTAAGAAAACAGAGCAAAGTTGATTTTGATACAGTGGTGAAATTTTATATAAAAAAAGAAAGCAGTTTTTTTTGAAAAAGTTAGATAAACTCATATTGAAATCCTACCTTGAACTAATGTTGCTCACTTTTTCCATAGCAATGTTTGTTCTTATATTGCAATTTTTATGGCAAAGAATGGAGTCGCTCATAGGTAAGGGGTTGGAAACAATGTTTATTCTCAAAATGCTTGCTTATGCTTCGGCTACTCTTGTCCCTATGGCTTTGCCTTTGGCTATTCTTTTGGCTTCCATTATGACTATGGGCAATTTGGGTGAAAGGTATGAACTTGTTGCCATAAAAGCGGCGGGTATATCTCTTTGGAGAATATTAATGCCTTTGATAATATTCTCTCTTTTTATGTCGGTTGTTGCTTTTTTCTTTTCAAATAATGTTATGCCTAAGGCAGAAGAAGAGTTAAGACTTATGATATATGAAATGAAATCCAAAAAACCCGCAATAAACATAAGACCAAATGAATTTTATTATGAAATAGATTCTTATGTAATAAGAATAGGCGAAAAAGACAAGAAAACCAACTCAATGAAGGATATTCTTATTTATGACCATAGTGGCAGTGCGGGAGCCTCTTCTGTAACCAAAGCCGATAGCGGTATAATGAAAACAGTGGACAATGGCAATACTTTGCTTTTTGAACTATATGACGGAGAGAATTTTAAGGAGGAAATAGACGGAGATAACGCAATAAAAAGACCGCTCACAAGAATAGATTTCAAAAAAGAGGTGCTTCGTTTTGATGTTAGCGATTTTTCTTTGCAAGAAGCCGATTCGGATAGGTATAAAAATTCTTATAAAGTAATGAATATAGCAAGACTGTCCCACAACATAGATAGTTTGACCTTGGCAATAGAAAGAGATAGAAAAGTTACTTTAAACATATTGAAACGAGATTTTTATGCTCAAAGAGATGATGAAAAAATGCTGGAAAATCACAGTTTTTATAATGATTATAAGCAATTGGACAAAGAAAAAAGAAATCTTGTGGACGCATACGCAAAAATAAAATTAGAGAATTTCAAATCGCACTATCAAAATATACAGGAGAATTTTAAGGATGATTTGGAGTATCTTAACAGACACAAAATAGAATATCATAGAAAATTTGCTCTTTCTTTGGCTTGCCTTATATTGTTTTTTATAGGTGCTCCTTTGGGGGCCATTATAAAAAAAGGAGGTTTGGGAATGCCTATAGTGGTTTCGGTTATTTCTTTCATTATTTATTATGTATTGGGAGAAATGGGTAATATGTTGGCACGTAGCAATACCATACCGCCTTGGTTTGGTATGTGGCTTTCGTCCATAGTTTTTTTGCCTATAGGTATATTTCTGACAATAAAAGCCACCTCTGATGCCAAAATATTAAGTGCAGAAGAGTGGAAAAGAAAAATTCAAAAACTTTTAAGCAAGAAATCATAAAAAATGTCAAACAAAAATATAAAAGTACTGCAATTGTGTTATAAACCGCCTTACCCTGTGGTAGACGGTGGAACAATAGGAATGTATTCCATAGGAGAGGGACTTATGAATAATGGTTGTGAATTGAAAATTCTGACTCTTTATTCAGACAAACACCCTTTTTCCAAAAACCTTATGCCGTCTAACTATTTGGAAAAAACAAGAATAGAAGGTGTTTATACAAACTTGACTCCAAATGTTTTTGATGCGTTGCTTTGTGTCTTTTTGGGGCAAAGTTATGTTATAAAACGTTTTGTAACGGATGAAATGAAAAGGCTTATTGTTAAGACTTTAAAATCGGAATACTTTGATATTGTGCAAATAGAAAGTATGATGATGGCTCCTTATATACCTTTGATAAGAAAGCATTCTGAGGCAAAAATAACTTTTCATTGTCCGAATGTGGAACATCTAATATGGCAGAGATTGATAAAGAGCAAACATCTAAACATATTCAAAAAATGGTATTTGAAAAACACGGCTCTTAATCTTAAGGTCTATGAATTGGAGCATATAAATGATTTTGATGCTGTTTTTCCTGTAACGGATGTAGATGCTTCTTATTTTAAGGCTAACGGATGCAAACGTTTGTGTGAAGGACTGCCGATAGGGTTTGACAATGTGGAAAGATTGCCAGATATAATCTCACAGGAACACACTCTTTTTCATATAGGCAGTATGGATTGGTTTCCTAATGAACAGGGGATACGTTGGTTCCTTACAGAGGTATGGGACAAGATACATGAAACCATGCCTCACATACAAACTTTTTTGGCAGGTAGAAATATGCCGACATGGTTGAAAAATGGCAGGTGGGAGAATGTAAATGTTGTGGGGGAAGTGGATGACAGTATATTGTTTATGAGTAGCAAAAATATAATGGTTGTGCCTTTGTTGTCGGGTAGTGGAATAAGAATAAAGATTTTGGAAGCCATGAGTATAGGCAAAGCAATAGTAGCCACTTCCATAGCGGCCGAAGGAATAATGTATGAGAACGGGAAAAATATACTTATTGCAGATACGCCGGAGGAATTCGTTAAAGCCATAAAACTTTTGGACGAAAACCCTGACTATTGTAAACAATTGGGCGAAAATGCTTTCAAACTAATAAAAGAAAAATATGATACCAACTACATAGGAAAGAAACTATTGGATTATTACAATAAGATTCTAAACAAGTAGCAACAAATAGGGGATAGATGAGGTTTGTCTGTTTTTTTTAATCGGGTCAAAAGTCTGTTAACTCTTTTTGTTCAGACAATAACAGATTATCTTATGGCTTTACCAACAGCATTAAACACGTAGGTTACAAAGCAATAACATGCTGGAAATAAAGAAAGTTTTTCCTCTTTTCTCAAAATATTCCATTGCCAAGAGGCCGCTTTGAGTTTATTGCGAGATACACTGCCCTTGCATACTCTGTATAGGATTTCCGTAGTCTCCGTATTTCTTGCCAAGTAGCCTTTTTTCAAAATCTCCAACAACAAAAGATAATCCTCGTGTCCGATTTTTTTGAAGTACATTGTACCCACTTTCTCCCTATCATACACTACGGAAGAGCAACGCATATAATTGCTTTTTTGTAATTTTTTATGGTCTATAATCTTTGGTGCTTTTATTATTCTGTTGTTTCTGTCGCCTTGTTCGTTAATTTTTTCGTGATTGGAGAATACTATTGCGACATTACTCTTTTCAAAAAAAGGCAATTGAGTCGCCAACTTTGATGGCAACCATACATCATCGGCATCCAAAAAAGCAATAAATCTACCTTTTGCCTCTTTTATTGCAATGTTTCTTGGTGGAGCAGGGGAGCCGGAGGGAGTATTGGTTTTTATGTATTTTATACGATTGTCTTTTTGTGCGTAGTCTTTTATAATGTTTGCAGAATTGTCTGTAGAGCAATCATCAGTTATAATCAATTCCCAGTGAGGATAGGTTTGATTAAGCACACTTTCTATTGCAAAAGATATAAACCTTTCAGCATTATAACACGGTGTTATGATACTCACTAAATTATTCTGCATACACAATCTATTTTGGTTGCAAAGTTATACATAAAAAATAACATAGTATTATTTGTAAAAATAAAAAGGCAATATTATTGCAAATAATAAATGAAATTCAGTTTGTTAGATAAATTTTCATCTATTCGCTGAGGCTCACATACTTTTTTTTGAGTTTTTGCGTTCTTTATGCGTATAAACCAATAAAAAACAAAAATTATATGAACATTAAAGGAACAAAAACGGAAAAGTGTATAGTAACCCTTTTCGCAGGTGAATCTCAAGCAAGAACTCGTTATTTATTTTTTGCAAAACAAGCAAAAAAAGAAGGCTACGAACAAATAGCGGCTATTTTTACGGAAACAGCAGAGCAAGAGGCTGAGCATGCCAAAGTTCTTTTCAAAATGTTAGAAGGTGGTAGTTGTGAGATAACAGCAAGTTATCCTGCCGGCGTTATAGGCACAACTATGGAAAATCTTAAGGCTGCCGCCGCCGGTGAAAACGAAGAATGGAATGTAGGCTATCCTGAGGCTGCAAAAATTGCGAAAGAAGAAGGTTTTGAGGATATAGCAAAGCGTTTTTTACTAATTGCTTCTGTTGAAAGAAGACATGAGGAAAGATACTTGAAACTTCTTGCTCATCTTGAAAAAGAAGATATGTTCTACTCTGAAGAAGAGCAATGTTGGGTTTGTAGAAACTGCGGTTTCAGATTTAAAGGTAAAAAAGCTCCTGAGACTTGTCCTTGTTGTCTTCATCCACAGGCTTACTTTGAAAGAGAAGCAACAAACTTCTAATATTGCTTATTCATACGAAGATGATACTATAAATGGTTGCTTTTTCAAGCAACCATTTATTATTGTTAAAAAAATAAGTAGACTTATAATCTATTAAAAAATATATAGGTGCTACCCTCTTAGAAAGATGTAGCACCTTTTTTGTATGATAATAAATAAATTCTTTTTTATTGTTTGATAAGTTTTGTTGTAATATCTCTTACTTGCAAGTAATAAACACCGCTTTTCAAATCCTTTATATCAAGTCTTTCGTTTATCACTTCTTGCTTTACTATTCTGCCGTTAGCGTCAAAGACTGTTACCATTTCTTTGATGCCTTTAAGCACAATTTCATCTTTTGCAGGGTTAGGATAAAGAGTTATGGTTTGCTCTTCTATATTCGCCAAAGCAGAAGGCTCCTCTCCGCAAACGTATGTACCGTTTGTAACAACTTCGTATATGCTGTAGTCCGTTGTATCTCCCCAATACACACCCCAATTTTTATCTGTTGCATTGGTTTTGTTTGTTGCCAAAACTATTTCATCTGTAGAATCAAGAGAAATAACCATTTCTCCTTGTTCTTGTGAAGTTCTATCAGGCAATTGGCAATACAAGTTATCTATTGCTCGTGTTGATAGCGGATTCCCATAACAAATAATATACTTTAAACTATCACAACCACTAATATTTAAACTTGTTAATTGATTTTCACTACATGCCAAGTCCACCAAATTAGTAAGCGTGCTGACATCCAAACTTATTAATTGATTTTCATCACAGCTCAAAGATATCAAATTAGTAAGCGTGCTGACATCCAAACTTGTCAGATTGTTCTTGTCACATTCCAAATATATTAATGCTGTGTTATGTGAAACGTCTAAGGCAGTTAGTTTTGAGCCATTGCCATAACACGAAAACCCGCCTACATCTCCATATATAGTCATTGTTGTAGATTGAGATTTATATTTTTTGAAAATAGTGTTAGTACCGGCAATTATTATTGTATCCCAAGAACCACTTTCAATTTTTATGGGAGTGTTATTTGCAGATGCGAGAATACCAAACCCTATAGTGTCTCCTTGCGAAACAGTCAAAGTGATGTATTTGTCTGTATTCACCAGTGTTTGAGCAAATACACAATTTGCTGAAAGTAATATAGCCAACACTGATGCTATAAAACTCATAAATGTTCTTTTCATGTGAATTATTTATTTTATTTAGTTATTAATTTTATTAATTCAGTTTAATTGTTTCTATTATGTAATATCCTTTTCCTCTATAGAACAATAGAATTAAAAACTCCCGATTTGGTATATAAATACCAAGTAAAATAAGTACGAGAAATCAAAGACTTTCAGTCTTTAACCTCTGCATATAAGAATAAAATATTAGTAATGGAAAGCATAAGAGATTTTCTTTTTTCTGCGTTATGCGAGTGATAGGGGGTAAAGGGTTGATTAGCAGTGTTATGAGTTGTGCATAATAGAAAGTTTGCTCTATTTGAATTGATTTTTTTATCGTTCATAATGTCGCCAATTCTTTTTTAATTTAGTTTTGCAAAGGTAAAACTTTTTTTCAATATCACAATTTTTTTTGCCTGGGTTATAATAGATTAAGACGAGATATCGTTCGCAGGCTGTTAAAAAAAACATAGCACTGAAGCTTTTTTATTACAACTTATCAAGTAATTAGAAACAAATTAATTATAACTGCAGGTTTGTATAGGGTTGTAACTCTTTTTTTTCCCTTTCTATCTTGTCCAAATGACGTTGATACATTTCCGAATCTGGATTTACCGCTCTATGATTTTGCATTAGCCATAATTTGCGAAACTGTGTGTTTAGTTCTTTGGTCTCGGCGGAAAAATAAACATCGGAAAACACTTCCCAAATATAGTCTACGGCTGTGGAATTGATGTGTAACATATCTTCGGTATAAAATCGATAATCCCTTAAAGTATCCATAACTATTTCATAAGAAGGAAAATAGTCCAAACTTTCGTCCATACGCTGTAATTCTTCTATGGCAAGATGCAAATGAGATTTGGAAATAAGATTGTCTCTATAGCCTTCTTTCCAATGTCTGATGGGGGAGACGGTGAAAATAATATGACACCTGTCGCCAAAAGTATTTTTAAGGAGAATCACTGTCTCGTAAAACTTTGTTGCTATATCATTATAAGGAATCAAACGCCTTTCTATTAATCTATTGTCCAACTTATGACAATTTCCGAGCATCATATTCAAAGGTGTATACCAATAAGTCCATGAGGTGCCGAGCGTTATGAATATATAATCTGTCTTTTTCAGATATTCGTGGGCTTTAAGAATAACATTGTTTATAATTTCCAAAAGTGTTTCTTTTTCTTTTGCTCTATAATCTCCATGTGCGGCAAACAAATAATAATATCCGTTGTTGTAAATCAAATCATTGCTGTTAAAAAATTGTTTTTTTGCTATTCTGTCCAAACACTCCGCTATGGAAATAGGGTTGTACAAAATACCAAATGGATTTATATAAGTTGAAAATCCTTCCGATGTGAATTTTTTGCCTATTTCGTTGGAAAAACAAGAACCAATCATAAGTATATTATGCTTGTGTGTGATTTTATCCAAGACAGGTTTTTTTGTTACTTTAGTAAAAAAATTTATCATCTTTATATTGCCCACTTATTTTATGATTAAAAAAAATACAACTCTTAACAAAATAAAAACGGACTTTCAATAATAATGTTATTGAAAGCCCGTCCTTTTTTATATTTTTATTAAACAGTCATACCGCCATCAACAGATAGGGTTGCACCATTAACATACGCAGCTTCATCGCTTGCAAGGAAAGCAAACATTGCAGCAATATCTTCTGGTGTTCCCAATCTTCCTACAGGCACTTTGGCAACCATTCCGTCCAAAACTTCCTTAGGCATTTTGGCAACCATATCGGTGGCAATAAATCCCGGAGCAACGGCATTTACAGTAATACCTTTTCTGCCCAATTCTCTGCCCAAAGTTTTGGTCATTCCTATTATACCTGCCTTTGTTGCGACATAGTTTGTCTGTCCAAAATTACCATACAAACCTACAACAGAAGAAACATTGACTATACGTCCCCAACCTTTATCCAACATCATAGGAGAAATACATTTAATACAGTTAAACGTTCCTGTAAGGTTGATATCTATAACGCTTTGCCAAATTTCAGGTGTCATTTTTTTAAGAGTAGAGTCGTTGGTGATACCTGCATCGTTGATAAGAATATCGCAACCGCCTTTAAGTTCTTTTACCTTATTGGCAGCCTCTTCTACATTTTTAAAATTGCTGACATCCACAGGCATAAAACTAATTGTATAGCCCATATTCTTAACCTCTTGTACGAAATCATTACCTTTTTGAGGATTTCTTGCCCATACAATAACGTCTGCACCCTCTTGAGCAAAACGAATGGCAGTGGCTTTGCCGATACCTGAAGTTCCGCCTGTAATAACGGCTACTTTACCTTCTAATCTCTTCATAATTCCAAAATATATTTTTATTATGTTTGTAAATACTTTTTTGTTTTCTTCTTACTAATAAAAAAGAGAAACTTTATAAAGGCAAAATTACTCGTTTTTTTAATAACTCGCAACAAAATAATTCTTAAAATTTGTTTTTATGGGTTACAATGACTTGTTGTAGGGTGTTTGAGGTTATAATAGGGCATAGCCGTTACTTTTGTAGGTATCGCAAAAGATTAGTAAAAAAAGTATGATTTTGAGGGTTGTCTTAAGTTTGAATATCATTCTTTCCATTCATACCACCTGTTTTTATAGGTAGCATACAACACAACATAATATTCAGTTTTATCATCATTTATCTTATAACATTCACTATTTGCTATATTGTAATACCTCTGTTTTCTTCGCAAATTCATATCATCTATACACTTTTCAAAACCTATGCTGTCACAACTAAAAAATGAAATATGAATATCTGTCTTTGTTTTATCAGTTATAGTATCTAAATATGTACTATAAGTACCATCTTTTTTATAATCAATGAAAAGCGTTTTATTATTATCAATCCTACAACAATAAACACCAGGTTTAACTATAACCTTATTACTCTTTTTGTTGTAAAAACCAAATAACAAAATCACTACTACTATAATTATCGCTAAATATTCTAAATGCTTCATTTTTTCTTATCTACACATTCAACATTACACTGACCTACAAGCCTACTTTTTTCTATTTTTTTCTTTGAGCTCATATAGTTGTTCTCCTCTTCATTACTAAATGCAGTAAAAAGCGTTATTCCCATAGATAAAAGAAACGACAATACTATTATTTTTCTAAACAAAAATCTATCCATATCTTTTCTTTATTTATGATAATAAAAAATATCGTTTGCAAAGTTACTTTTATTATGGCAAATTTTTATTAGTTGAAATAAAAATTCCATTAGTACATCTGAAAGAAATTAATGAACTAAGATAGAAGGATAACATAGATACAACAAAATTTTATCTATGCAAAAACATATTTAATTTGTTGTTTTTTTTTACCTTTGCAAACGAAAAGAGTAATAATATACAGATGTTTAATAATCTTTAAATAACAAAAAATTATGTCACAAATCATAGGCATTCACGCAAGACAGATTTTGGATTCAAGAGGCAATCCTACAGTAGAAGTTGAAGTATACACCGAAGCAGGAGCAGTGGGTAGAGCGGCGGTTCCTTCAGGTGCTTCAACAGGAGTACACGAAGCAGTAGAACTTAGAGACGAGGATAAAAGCGTTTATTTGGGTAAAGGAGTTTTGAAAGCCGTGCAAAATGTCAATAAAACAATAGCCGAGGAACTTAAAGGCTTGCCCGTACAAGAGCAAATTCTTATAGACCAAAGAATGATAGAATTGGACGGCACAGAAAACAAACAAAGACTTGGTGCTAATGCCATTCTTGGAGTTTCTTTGGCTTGTGCAAAAGCAGCGGCTATGGAAACCGGACAGGAATTGTATCGTTATGTGGGAGGAGCAAACGCTTATGTTTTGCCTACTCCTATGATGAATATATTAAACGGAGGCTCACATGCAGATAACAAAATAGATTTTCAAGAATTTATGATTATGCCCGTAGGTGCAAATTCTTTTTCGGAAGGCTTGCGCATGGGAGCAGAAGTATTTCACAATCTTAAATCGGTTCTTAAAAGCAAAGGACATTCCACCAATGTAGGAGATGAGGGCGGTTTTGCTCCAAACCTAAGTAGCAATGAGGAGGCTATAGAGGTGGTTTTGCAAGCAATAGAAAAGGCCGGTTATCGTCCGGGTGAGGATGTTTGCATTGCTCTTGACCCTGCAAGTAGCGAGTTCTTTATTCCTGAAGAAAATGTATATCATTTCAAATGGTCAAGCGGAGACAAATTAACCTCTGCTCAAATGGCTGACTATTGGAAAAACTGGACAGAAAAATACCCTATTATATCCATAGAGGACGGTATGGCAGAAGATGATTGGCAAGGTTGGAAACTATTGACCGATGCTTTGGGCAAAAAAATTCAGTTGGTAGGTGATGATTTGTTTGTTACCAATGTTAAACGTTTGCAAATGGGTATAGAAAAGAAAGTTGCCAACTCCATTCTTATCAAATTTAATCAAATAGGCACTTTGACAGAAACCATCAACGCAGTACGTTTGGCAAACAATAATAAATATACAGCCGTTATGTCTCATAGAAGTGGAGAAACGGAAGATACCACAATTGCAGACCTTGCCGTTGCTCTTAATACGGGTGAGATAAAGACAGGCTCGGCTTCTCGTACAGATAGAATTTGCAAATACAATCAATTGCTTAGAATAGAAGAAGCCTTAGGAGAACAAGCCATTTATCTTGGCAAAAGATTCTTGGATGTTTTGAAATAAAAAATAAATTAGTAAATGATACGGGAAGAGTATTTTTGGATGCTCTTCCCGTTTTTTTATAACGATAATTCAGTAAAATATAACTGAAATTTTGAAAAATCGGTTTACTGAAAATCAATAAGTTACAAAATAAATTTTTGCACGCGTTTGGTCAGGTCGTAGAATCTTCGTAACTTTGCAAAAGAGAAATACCCCTATAAGAAAATTTTCCAATTTTTCCTTTGTAACTACTTGATAATCAATAAAAACGAAACGGCGTTTCATTTTATCGAAACGCCGATTCGTCGAAATGAATCG
>CAZITO010000011.1:0-35598 GCA_964542225.1 uncultured Bacteroidaceae bacterium
TTACCCAAATCTGCATACAATCCGTGCAGACGATTTTTGAATCTTTTCATTTTTTACTCTTTTTAATATTTAACAAAATTATTACTCTACATAGTAGCAAAAACTATGCACTTTTAACAATCTGCAAAAGTACAACAATATTTCAAAATGAGAGGAAATGAATTTGTGCGTTAGTGAATTTGTTTGTATTTTTGCAAGGTATTTTTAAGAAAAATGAGGATTTTGAGATAATGGAAGAATATTTTATGCATCGCTGTTTTGATTTGGCTCAAATGGCAGAAGGTTTAAATAGTCCCAACCCGAAGGTAGGTGCAGTGGTTGTTTATGATAATAAAATTATAGGAGAAGGCTTTCACCAAAAATATGGTCAGGCTCATGCCGAAGTAAATGCCATTAATAGCGTAAAGGACAAAGATTTATTGAAATTGTCTACACTTTATGTTAATTTGGAGCCTTGTTGTCACTATGGCAAAACGCCTCCTTGTGCCGAATTGCTTGTCAAATCTCAAATCAAACGTTGCATCATTGCCAACAAAGACTCTAATCCCAAAGTAGCAGGCGGAGGTATTGCTATGTTGGAAAAGGCTGGAATAGAGGTAAAAACAGGTGTTTTGGAAAAAGAAGGTAGATTTCTCAATCGCAGATTCTTTTGTAACCAAGAAAAAAAACGTCCTTATATCATATTAAAATATGCTCAGAGTTTAGACGGTTTTATTGACAACAGAGACGAAAAAGAAAAAAGCACTTCTGCCCTGCTCCACAATAAACAATTTTGGATAACAAATGATGCCTTAAAAGTATGGGTTCACAAACAAAGAAAACAAGAGGATGCCATTCTTGTTGGCTACAATACGGCTTTGTTGGATAACCCTGCTTTGACGACAAGACATCTTATTGGTAAAAATCCGTATAGAGTGGTTTTTGACAAAGATTTGTCTTTGCCAAAAGAAAGCAATATTTTTGACAATTCAAGCCCTACCATAATATTTAACTACAAGCATGAAGGCAAACAAAACAATAATGAATATATTCTTATTAGAGATAAAGAAAACGTTGAGGAAGAAATATTTAAAGTATTGTATAGTAAAAATATAGGCTCTATAATAGTGGAAGGCGGGGAAAGGACTATAAATAAATTGTTGGTCAAAAATTTGTGGGACGAAGCCTTTGTTTTGACGGGTGATGTATTTTTTGGAAAAGGAACAAAAAGCCCTGCTATTGCTACAACTAAATTAAGAAGCACGAGGTATGTAGCAAATAACAGGGTAGATTATTATTTGAATGAACTAACTTAATCGGAATTTTTTTTATCTCTGTTGTAGTGTGGCATTTCAAACGGAATAACCAAAGATATTTCCACCAAACCGCCAAAACTACCATCGTCTTTGAACCAAGGTGCCTGATAAATCAGTTTTTTTTGCGCTTTCTTTTCTATGGTATAGATGTTACAAGATTTTTCTTGCATCATCTTGTCTATTATTGCTTGAGAACGTTTGTTATGGCAACCCATAATATTTTTACCTATAAGCACTTCGTCCATAGATTTAAGGTTAACTCTTTTGGAATGAGTATTCAAATCTATAAAATTGCCTTTTTCGTCTGTTACCGTTATGGCAACCTGCTCCAAACCATTAGCCCAATTTTCCATATTACTTTTAATTTGTTTTTATTTTCCAACGAAAAAACAAGTTACGCACCACACAACAACATTAAAAAAGATAATAACTTGTTGTGCGGTGCATAACTTCTTTATATGTATCAAAAAATTATTTTGCACTCAAAACGGCAAGTGCTATTGAATAAGTTTTTGTTTGTATGGAATCTCCTCTTGAGGAAAGTATGCAAGGAACTTTTGCACCGACAACCATAGCAGCCAACTCGGCTCCTGCAAATTTGGTGGCTGTTTTATAAAATACGTTGCCGACTTCTATAAATGGCCATACCAAACAGTCAGCATCTCCTGCAACTTCAGAATTAAGTTTCTTTATTTGAGCAGATTCTTTATCTATGGCAACATCCATAGCCAAAGGTCCATCAACTACGGCTCCTTTTATCTGTCCTCTACGATTCATAGTAGCAATCAAAGCAGCGTCTACACATGCTGGCATACCTGTAAGCATTTGTTCGGTTGCTGCTATCATGGCAACTTTTGGACATTCAATGCCAAGCGTGTGTGCGGTGTTAATCACATAATTAACTATTGCTGTTTTTTGTTTGAAATCCGGAGCAGGAATAACCGCAACGTCTGAAGTTATAAGCAATTTGTGATAAGTTGGTATTTCAAAAACAGATACATGAGAAAGCACCGGTTTGCCCGCAGGCATCAAACCACTTTCTTTGTTAAGTATGGCTTTCATATATTTATCTGTAGAGCAAAGACCTTTCATTAAAATCTGACCCTTGCCTTCGTTGATAAGAGAAACGGCTTTCGCAGCGGCTTTTGCTTCGTTTGCTTCTTGTACTAACTCAAATTTATTTACGTCAATACCTTCTTCTTGGCAAACTTTTTTTATTGTATCTATATCTCCAACAAGTGTAACATCTGCTATACCTAAATCTACGGCACGAGATGTTGCGCCTATAGTGTGAGAATCATTGGCAAACGCAGCAACCAAACGTTTTCTTGGAGCGGCCTTTGCAGCCGAAATCAATTCCTCTAACTTTTTCATTACTTTATTTGTATTTTACTTGATTATATTTAGTGTTTAACTTCTCTTTTTCAAAACAAAAAATGGAATCAAAATAAAAATTTTGACCCTTTTTTGCCATATATTTTTATTGTGCAAAGGTATAATTTTTTTTTTACCTATAAAAATAAAAACAAGAAAAACACAGGCAAAGCCTCTTTTACTATTATAGAGTGTTTTGAAACTTTGGTAATATATGATAGGAATGGGGTGGAAATTTACAAAGTCGTCTTGTGAGTGCGTGTATTATTTCTTAAATAAATTTTGCCTATTGGAGAAATAAGAAACAACAACATATATGCCGATAAGAATGGTATTTATGGCTATGTGTATAAAGGTGTTTCGAAAAACTTTTTGCACATAAAACATAATAAGATACAAAACCAAAGCAAACAAAATGTAAAAGAAAATTCTTTTCAGTTTGTAATTTACAGGATAATATTTTTGTCCCAACAAGTAGCATAAAAGAGAAATGGAAAAATAACAAATCAGCGTAGTCCAAGCCGCTCCTTTGTATCCCATAACAGGCACTAAAAAATAATTGCCCAAAAGAGTAATCACTGCACCTATAAGAGCAATGTAGGCTCCGTATTTGGTTTTGTCGCTGACCTTATACCAAATGGAAAGATTGTAATAGATACCAAGGAAAATATTGGCCATCAAAAGCACCGGAACGATTGCTATACCGACTCTGTAATCTACGCCTATAAAATATTGAAAAATATCTATATACCCCATAACCAAAAGAAAGACGAAACACAAAAACATAACAAAAACCGTCATTATTTCGGAATATGATTTTTGGGCATCCGTTTGTTTCATTTTGGAAAAGAAGAAAGGTTCTGCCGCAAACTTAAACGCCTGAATAAACAACGATATTACTATACTTAATTTGTAGCATGCTCCATAAATGCCTATTTGACTCATTTTATAGGAGGCTATTTGCTCGGTTTCTACAATATTGTTTGGTATGGATACAAGATGTTTCAAGGCTATACGGTCAAATGTCTCGTTTATCATACCAGCCAAACCGCCTATCATTACGGGAAAACCATAGAGAAGCATTTTTTTTAATACCTTAAAATCTATTTGCCATCTGAATTGCAAGAACTGAGGCATTAAAAGTAAAAATGCAGTCAACGAGGCTAAACAATTGGAAACAAAAATATAGAGTACCAAATCATTTGGATTAAACCATTTGGTGACAAAAACATAACCTTTATTGTACAACAAAGGACACAAGACAATAAAAAAGAGGTTGAAAATTATATTTGAAAAAATATCAACGCTTTTAACAAAGGCAAAACGTTTGGCTTTGTTTTCTCTTCTCAGCAGAGCATAAGGTATTGCTCTCAAAGCATCAAGGGCAAGAATCACAAGAAATAAGGCAATATAAGTTTTGTGATTGGCATAGTCCATAGCAGAGGCAATGGGAGAAAGCGAAGAAAATGTTATGATAAGAAAAAGTGTTGTGCTTGTCATCAAAGAAAACAAAGCGGTATTGTAAACCTTTGATTTATCGTAATCTTGTGAAAAACGAAAAAAGGCTGTTTCCATTCCGTAGGTTAGTATTATCATAAGAAAGGAAACATAAGCATATAATTCCGAAACTACTCCATAATCCTGTGTTGCTATGTTGTAGGTATATAAAGGCACAAGAAAGTAATTTAAAAACCTGCCAACTATTGTCGGAATACCATAAACCGCTGTTTGAGAGGCTAATTTCTTTATATCGCTATTGTTTTTTGCCTTTTCCATCTTTTGTAGAAATATTTTGTTTTGTTAAGAGGATTGGTTTTTGTTATGAAAAAATTTTTGTTTTAACTTGCTTGAACTCCAATAACACAACCACCCTATAAAAACTCCTAATAAAGCACCGCAAAAAACATCCAAAGGATAATGATAACCACAATAAACACGAGAATAGCCAGTAACAAAACCCCAAAGCAAAACAATGATTGTAAAAAATATATTAATATACCGCCTCTCGCCCACTCTTTTTATTTCTTTCCACAAAGAAAAAAGGGCAAAGGTTAAGACGGAAAAAATGTTTGCTGCATGAGAAGAAACAAAACCGTATTTTCCTCCTTTGTAAGAAGTGATTATATCGCCGTGTTGAAGTTTTAATGTAAAAGCATCGTTCAAAGCATGTGAAGGACGCAGCCGACAAACGACATCCTTAAAACAAACCACACTTATTCTATCCGAAAGAGCAATAGCCAAACCCATAAATATCAAGTATAAATACCAATATTTAAACTTATTTTGCCAAATCAAAAAAACAGTAATAAGCACAACTATGATTTCTATAAATAGAGAATTGGAAAGCAAAGCCATCACATAGTCTAAGAAATCAGACCTGCTATGATTTATCAAATAAAACAAAGATGTATCCCATGAAAGTATTTTTTGTAACATACTTTACATTTCAAGTTTTTGATAAATTAAATCCTTCAAATCACTTATACCCATTCCACTTATGGAAGATATCATTATTGTTGCTATGTCTTTTGGCAAAGTTTTTTGTATCTTGTTTTTTGTTTCTTGGTCAATGATATCACACTTTGTAATGGCAAGAATACGTTCCTTGTCCATAAGAAAAGGATTGTATCTTTTTAATTCATCAAGCAAAATTTTGTATTCTTTTACAATATCTTCCGACTCGGCTGATACCATAAAAAGAAGTATGGAATTCCTTTCTATATGTCTCAAAAAACGAAGTCCCAGTCCCCTTCCTTCAGCCGCTCCTTCTATTATACCCGGAATATCAGCCATAACAAAAGATTTTTCGTCTCTATACTTGACAATACCAAGATTTGGCACAAGAGTGGTAAATGGATAATCGGCTATGCGTGGTTTGGCGGCAGAGACAACACTTAACAAGGTGCTTTTTCCTGCATTTGGAAAACCTACAAGCCCAACATCTGCAAGTATTTTCAACTCCATTATTACCCAGGTTTCAATACCTTCCTCACCCGGTTGAGCAAAACGCGGAGTACGAAAGGTAGAAGATTTAAAAAAATCATTGCCTTTGCCACCGCGTCCTCCTCTGAAAAGTATTATTTCTTGAGCATCCTGTGTAACCTCGCAAAGTACCTCGCCCGTTTCTGCATCTTTGCAAATTGTACCCAAAGGCACTTCTATTATGCGGTCTTTTCCATCCCTTCCATGCATAAGTTTTTGACCTCCGTTTTCTCCATCTTCAGCAAAAACATGCTTGGTGTATTTTAAGTGCAATAAAGTCCAAAGTTGTTTATTGCCCTTGAGAATTATATGACCGCCACGGCCTCCATCACCTCCGTCAGGTCCGCCTTTAAAGTTTTTAGCCTCGTGTAACAAATGCATACATCCTGCACCACCTTTACCCGAACGGCAATATATCTTTACATAATCAACAAAATTACTCGCCATTTTTATATTTTAAATTTCCGTTTAACAATTTTTACTCCGACTTAAAAACAAATTTACAACATATTGCCTTTGCAAAATAAAAGTTATGCAATCAAAAAAATTACAAGTTGTCTATTATTTGACAGATGGCTTGCGAAATTTTTTCTATATCAGGGTCTGACCCTTCTACTGAGAAATAAGAATTTTTCTTCTTCTTGTAGAAATCTGTCAATGGTTTCGTTTTTTCTTCGTATGCAAGAAATCTACCCTTTATGGTTTCCTCATTGTCATCTTGTCTACCTTCTATCTCGGCACGTTTTAGAAGCCTGTCCAAAAGCAACTCTTTTTTTACATCCAACTCTATAACGGAAACGTTTCCTCTGTACAAAGTTTCCAAAATTTCGTCCAAAGCCTCAGCCTGTTTTATGGTACGAGGAAAGCCGTCAAGCAATATATCTTTGTCGTTATGTTTGGTTATAAAATCTTTTATCATACCAACGATAATTTCATCTGAAACCAACTCTCCCCTATTGATGATTTTCTCTGCTTCTAAGCCAAGTGGAGTTTTGTTTTTTATTTCTTCCCTAAGTATCTCGCCTGTTGAAATATAGGCCAAGTCATACTTATCTCTCAAAATTTTACTTTGAGTACCCTTTCCTGCTCCGGGTGCTCCCAAAAGAATTATATTTTTCATTATTGTACTACTTTTTTATATGTTTATGAATTAATCTTTTATTTCCTTATAAATGAGTAAAAAGTTTATTCAAATTTTATTTCAAAATCATTTCTTTTTACATCTTGTTCATCTATCATTTTTTGGATTTTTTCGTCCATTTCTCTACGCTTACGCTCTTGTTCGGTCTCGTGTTTGCGTTTCCACCATTGTGTATTGCCAAACAATTTTTCCATCAAAGATTTTTTCTTTTTAACATTATTTGAAGGTTTCTCTTTTGGTGAATCTTTTGTTTGCTCAACTTTGTTATTTGTTTTGTTATCAAATATTTCATTAGTATTATTCACACTTGTATTATCCGCTATAAGATAAAAATCGGTATCGTTTATGTGATTTAATTCATACAGTTCAATGATGTCTATCAAAAGATTGGCATAATTTGGGTTGGTTGCATAACCACATTGTTTTAATCCTGTCGCCCAAGATTTGTAATCATTTATATCCAAAGTAAACAACGAAGCATATCTTTTATTGTTTTTTAGAAATAGGGAATGGTCTGTAAAACTCTCTTCAGCGTTATTATAAACACGAAAGCAGTCGTTTTTTTTGTCATCATCTTTATAAGTTTTCTCTCCCGTCCAATTGTTATGGCACTTTATACCAAAATGATTGTTGCTCTCTTTTGCCAAAGCACTTCGTCCACTCCCCGACTCTATTATTCCTTGAGCCAAAGTTATACTTGCGGGAATACCATATTGCTTTTGATTCTCTATAGCTATGTTTCTATATTGTGAAATGTATTGTTCGGTTGCTGTTTTATTTTGAGATGCAGCAACCAAAAAAGCAGACATTAAAATTAAAAAAGAAAATACTCTTTTCATTATCTTTTTTTACTCTTTTTTACCTTTCGCAAAATTACAATAATTTTTTCTACTCTGTTCTTTACTTTTTATTTTTATGGTTTTTTATAACCTTTCTGCAATTGGAAAACAGCCACAACTTTATAAAAAAAATTGTATCTTTGCACTTGCTTAAAATAGAGAAAAAGATGAGTAAATATATTCTTGCAATAGAGTCTTCCTGTGATGATACTTCTGCCGCTGTAATAAGAGATGATTTTATGGTTTTTAGTAATATTACGGCTTCTCAAAAAGTGCATGAAAAATATGGCGGAGTGGTACCTGAACTTGCTTCTCGAGCACACCAGCAAAATATTGTTCCCGTTGTAGAGGTTGCCCTTAAAGAAGCAAATATAACAAAAAAAGAATTGTCAGCCATAGCATTTACACGAGGTCCGGGACTTTTGGGGTCGTTGTTGGTGGGAGTAAGTTTTGCCAAAACTATGGCATTGGGGCTGAATATACCCATAATAGACGTTAATCATTTACAAGCACATGTTTTGGCTCATTTTGTAAAAGACAATGAAGAACAAGAAGTACCCTCATTTCCATATCTTTGTCTTTTGGTCTCCGGTGGTAATACCCAAATAATACAGGTCAATTCCGATTCGGAAATGATTGTTTTGGGTAAAACCATTGACGATGCGGCAGGAGAAACCATAGACAAGACGGCGAAAATACTTTCTTTGCCTTATCCCGGAGGCCCTAACATAGATAGACTTGCACAAGAGGGAAATCCTGTTTTGCAATTTGCAAAAAGCCATATCAAAGGTTATGATTATAGTTTTTCTGGGCTAAAAACAAGTATATTATATACACTGAGAGATAAGTTGAAAGAAAACCCAAATTATATGCAAGAAAACCTTAAAGATATAGCATGCTCAGTACAAAAAAACATTGTAGAGACTTTGCTTTATAAGTTTGAGAAAGCCTTAAAAGATACAAAAATAAAAACCATTGCTTTGGCGGGAGGAGTATCTGCAAATAGTTTGTTAAGAAAAGAGTTTGCGGCTTTGGGTGATAAATACAAATGCAAAGTATTTATTCCCAAATTCTCCTATACAACAGACAATGCTGCTATGGTGGGAGGTTGTGGAATGTTTAAATTTCTTAGAGGTGATTTTGCTGATATGTCTTTGAGTGCTTACGCAAGATAATTCTTTATTTTTGTGTTTTCAAAAGGGTTTATGCAAAAAATACTTATAATATCTATACCCATAATAACCATACTCTTGATAAGGAGTAAGTATTTCAAGTTTATATTACAGCCTCTAAATACTTTGGTGCACGAATTTTCTCATGCTTTGACGGCTTTATTGCTTGGACAAAAAGTAAAATCTATTAATATAAATACCGATGGTTCAGGTTCTTGTACAACCAAAAGTAAAAGCAAAATCAAGTCTTTTTTCATTTCTTTTGTTGGTTATGTTTTTCCTTCTTTATTAGGATATTTTATTATTTATCAAATAGACAATCTTCATATAAATCTCGTCCTTTATGTTCTTATTATTCTGAGTCTTATAGCAATGGTATTGTATATAAGAAATTCTTTTGGTATCAGTTGGATTGTAGGTTTTTGTTTGATAAACATTGTTTTGCTTTTCATTCCAAATACTTTAAGTTTGCAAAAACTCATACTTTATTTTTATGCTTGCATATTACTTATTGAGAATTTTCGCTCCACTCTGTCTTTACTGCACATTAATCTTTTATCAAGTAAAAAAGCAGGAGATAGTTATAATTTACAGAAAATAACTCATATACCTGCTTTATTTTTTACTTTGTTTTATAATATATTTACTTTGTTTATGATTTTAAAATCGCTTTCCATAATAAAGGGTTACTTTTAATAAGGAGTGTTTTATGATGGCAAATAATGATATTTTTGTAATTTTGTCCTCTAAAAATCACAAATGAGATGGAGTTAAAAAAACAATTATCTTCTCAACAAGAAAGCCAACCAATGAATGAGAAACAAAACTATGCTGTTTTGTTGCAATACAATGGCAAAAATTACCATGGTTGGCAAATACAACCCAATGCCTGTAGCGTACAAGAAACTTTACAAATTTGCTTTTCCAACATATTAAGGCAAAACATACAAATAATTGGTTGTGGAAGAACAGACACAGGGGTTCATGCGAGAAAATATGTTGCCAATTTTTACGCTGAAACCATGACAGAAGAGCAAATAAAACGCTTACGGGAAAAAATAAACATATACCTCTCAACAGATATAAAAATATTTGAAATAAAGAAGGTTGCAACAGAATTTAATGCCAGATTTGATGCTATCTCCCGCACCTATAAGTATTATATTGCTAAGATAAAACAACCTTTCAATAATGATTTTTCTTGGTTCTATCCTGCTAAACTTGATTTGCAACAAATGAATATAGCCTCTTCTTTATTATATGATTACAATGATTTTACTTCTTTCTCAAAAGTAAATACACAGGTAAATAATTTTGAGTGTGAAATTTATTATGCTCAATGGGAAGAAAACGAAGACTATTTGATTTTTACCATAAAAGCAAATCGTTTCTTGCGCAATATGGTCAGATGTATAGTGGGGACGCTGTTGGATGTTGGTAGAGGGAAAATAAGTATAAAGGAGTTTTCTAAAATAATAGAGGCTAAGGACAGAAGAAAGGCTGGTGTTTCTGCTGAAGCAAGAGGATTATTTTTGGAAGATGTGGAGTATGATAATGTAGATTTTTAAAAACGAAAATATTATTATGTCCGATTTTTATACAAATAAGGAAACAAAATTGGCTTTTGAATTTCTGCAACATACAGACAAAAATATTTTTCTTACAGGTAGAGCAGGCACAGGCAAAACCACTTTTCTCAAAAGTTTAAATAAAACATTACAAAAAAGATTTGTTATCCTTGCACCAACAGGCGTGGCTGCACTTAACGCAGGCGGTGTTACAATACATTCTTTTTTTCAGTTGCCTTTTCATTGCATACCACCTCAGTCCAAATTTGAAATAAAAAAATTTTCCAAATCAAAAATAAAAATCATAAGAAGTTTAGACCTCATAGTTATAGACGAAATATCTATGGTAAGGTGTGATATTTTGGATGCTATAGATGTGATATTAAAGAGGTTTAGGCATAGTAACAAGCCCTTTGGTGGAGTTCAACTGCTAATGATTGGAGATTTAAATCAACTGCCACCCATTACCACCGAACAAGAGGAATTTATGCTAAGACCTTATTATAATAGTTTTTATTTCTTTTCATCTCGTGCTTTACTTCAATCAAATTATATAACAATAACACTGCAACATATATACAGACAATTGGATGAGAAATTTATAAATATACTCAACCATATAAGAAGCAATGATATTTTGCAAGAAGATGTACTTGCATTAAACAAGAGATATCAAAAAGATATTTTGGATAATATTCCTTCAAATCACATTGTTTTATGTAGTCACAACAATAGAGTAAATAAAATCAATAGCGATAAAATTAACCAATTACAAGGAGAAGAAAGAATTTATGAGGCAAAAACAGAAGGTATTTTTCCCGAAACATCTTTTCCCAACTTGGAAAGGTTGCATTTAAAGGTAGGTGCTCAGGTTATGTTTCTTGTAAATGACCATGACTTTCAAAAAAGATACTATAATGGAAAAATAGGAGTCGTAACTTCTTTGGAATATGATGGAGTAAAAGTAAAATGCCCTGAAGATGAAGAGGAAATTGATGTTATACCTTATACTTGGAAAAATTTGGAATATATTTTGGATAAAAAGACTAATAATATAATAATCAAAGAAAAAGGAACTTTTACACAACTACCTCTTAAATTGGCTTGGGCTATAACAATACACAAATCACAAGGACTGACTTTTGAAAACGCAATAATAGATTCAAACAGAGCCTTTTCGCATGGGCAGGTTTATGTAGCCCTTTCACGTTGTCGCTCTTTGGAAGGAATGATTCTTTCCGAGCCTTTTTCTTGCTCATCCATTATATTAGATAACGAGGTTAAAGAATTTAATAATAATGCTTTGTTATCTCAACCAAATGACCAACAGTTAATATTGGAACAACAAAACTATTTTATAAAAATGTTGTACTCCATTTTTGATTTTTCCGAGTTGAATATTGAAATAAACGAATTGAATAAATTGTGTTCAACTTTCCTGTATAAAATCTTCACTCAATTTTCACAAAATACCATAAATAAGATTAAAACATATAAAGAAGATATTGAACAGGTAGCCTTGAAGTTTCAAAAATTTATAATTCATAACTACAATAAGGAGATTTCTTTTCAAGAAAGAGAGAATATTATTTTGCATCGTGCTTATAAGGCAAAACAATATTTCCTTGAACATCTTTTGCCCTTAAATGATATAATTTTATCTTTGGTTGATTTGGAAGTAGACAATAAGGAGGAGAATCAAAAACTAAATGAAGTAACAGTATCCTTATCTGTTGCAAAAGAGGTAAAAATTAGATATTTAGACTTTATAAAAGAGGATGAATTTTCAGTATCGGAATTTTTGCACTACAGAAGTGTTATATTGGCAAAAGGCAACGAGATAGAGTTGAATTCCATTACAACCAAAACAAATTCACATAAAGAGGAAAACAAAGGAGACAAGAAACGTATACCTGAGGACGTGAAAAATACAAAACTATATACCGCTCTTGTCTATTGGCGTAGGGAGGTTGCAAAACAAAATAATATACCTGCTTATATGGTTGTTTCCCAAGTTGGACTTATAGGCATTGCGAACAAAAAGCCACAAAGTATAGAAGAACTTTTAACCATAAAAGGCATAGGAGAAAAGAAAGCCGATTTGTATGGACAAGAAATAATAGCCATAGTTAAACAAGAGGAAACCGAATAACTTGAATTGTATAACATAAGCAAACGGCAGTATAGGAGATTTAAATTTTACAATAATTTGAATTAAGTTGCGTTTTCAAAATTTAATAACAGAAGTATGGACGTTTTTCAACAAAATTTTGAGATAAGAGAAATTCCTTTGGTTGTAAAATCCTGTAAACAAAGAGTTGAGGAGTTTTTGGCAAAGAATGATTTGAGATTGGACGAAGTAGATTATTATGCAGGAGTTTTTCTTGTCGGAGATAGTGATATTTTACTTGGAGGAGGTGGTTTGAAGGGGAATATAATAAAGTGTGTTGCCATAGAGGACGAATTGCGTCAAACAGGTATGGGAGCAAAACTTATTTCTCATCTTTATTTGACGGCAATAAACCGAGGAGAAACAAATGTAAAAGTATTTACAAAACCCCAAAATAAAGATATATTTACTTCTCTTGCTTTCAAAATTTTAGCAACTTCAGATAAAGCAATACTTTTGGAAAATGGCGATGGGCTTAAGAAGTATTGCAATTATTTGACTTCTTTAAAAAAAGAGGGTGAAAATGGTTGTATTGTTATGAATGCCAACCCTTTTACGCTCGGACACAGATATCTTGTGGAAAAAGCGGCTTGTCAGGTGAATAACCTTTATATAATAGTGGTAAAAGAGGATAAAAGTGCATTTCCTTATAAAGAAAGGTTGCAGATGATAAAAGACGGAACAAAGGATATAAGCAATGTTGTTGTTTGTCAAGGTAGTGATTATCAAATATCGGAAGCGACTTTTCCCACCTACTTTCTTAAAGAATTAAATTCAGCAAGTCAAACTCAAATCTCTTTGGATTTGGATTTATTTGTCAAACATATAGCACCGAGTTTAAATATCAAAAAAAGATTTGTTGGCACAGAACTAAGCGATGCTTTAACAAATCAATATAATGTATTGATGTCAAAACTTTTACCAAGTAATAATATTGAGTTTGTTGAATTGCAAAGAAAGGAGAACGAGAAAGGTGTTATTTCTGCTTCAAAGTTAAGAAAACAACTTGAAAACTTTGATTTTCCTAATGCGAGCAAAATGGCCTCTCCCTACTCTATTCCTTCTTTGTTGAGTTTTTTGGCAACTTACAGCATCAATATGGAATTGAACACCACACCAAAACCGGGCTTGGTGGACAAGAAAGACAGCGGCGCTCACAATGATATGGATTACAACCTAATGAACAGAAGTATCAAAGCCTTGCATCCATACTTTTACAAACTTTCTTATTTGGCTTATAACGAGGAAAACTTATCGGTAAAAGATATTCAGGCAATAGGTCTTGAGGCAGAAAAAAATATGTTTGCCATTACTTGTGGAGTAAATACTTATAAGGGGGCTCTGTTTTCCATGGGGCTGGTTTTGGTATCTGCAACATTGGTGTACAAACAGCACAAGTTTATAGATAAAACCAATTTGCAAAATCAAATAAAGTTATTGTCAATTGAATTCTCACAACCTCATAATACTCACGGAAAAAAAGTATTGGAAGAAAACAATATAAAGGGGGCTTTGGCTTCTGCTATGGAGGGTTATGTTTTGCTTTTTGAGAAATGGTTGCCTTTTGTGGAAAACAATGGTTTTGATAATGAATCATTGATAAAACTATTATTTTTGATAATGAGTGATTTGGATGATACAAACATATATTACAGAAAGGGTAAACATGTTGCCCTCCAAGTCAAACAAAGAGCGAAGAAAGTGCTGGAAAATTTTTCATTGTTTGAAGTGGAGAAATTAAATAAAGAGTTTATTAAAGAAAACATCTCACCCGGCGGCGCTGCCGATATGCTCTCCCTAACCCTCTTTATCCACAGCATTTTACGGAAAAACTAATCTCTAAAATACTATACCACCCAACAAACACTCTTTCCCTTACATTACAATGACTGAGTATTAAAACTAACATATATAAGAGCAATGTCAATTTATTTTTCTTTTTATGATAATTCGTCTGTAAATAGTTTTTCCATTGTTTTTATTTGCTCCATTGCCTAAACCATTGTTTATTTTATGATTGTCTAAGCCTAATATTTCGAATTGTTGTGGGTTGTATTATCCATAAATGTTATAGGCCCCAATTGCTTTTTTATAGTTGCAAGATATATCTCCGTCCTATCTACATTTATCGCATCATAATTATTATGATTATCATAATGTAATAGGTTATTTATAGGACTTTGCTCTTATCTTAACTTATGCTAATTTATCATAACTTATAAAAACCTATCAAAACTCATATAAAACTAACGGCTCTGCCCTTATAAAACATCTAACGGGTGTGGCTTTGCCCAATAAAACAGGCTAAGCCTGAAATTTAATTGATATACACTAAAAAGTCAAAAATAAGGGTACTGACGTTGATAATCAATTGTTTAACCTTTTTCGAGGGGTCAAAATCGGGCAAAAATCGTGGTTTTCAGCGGTTTCGAGAGATTTTTTGAGGGAAAAATTTTTTCTTTGCCCGTTTTGTGAAAATGAATCGGCGTTTCATTTCGACGAATCGGCGTTTCGATAAAATAAAACGCCGTTTCGTTTTTACTGATTATCAAGTAATTACAAAGGTAAAAATTGAAAATTTTGTGATAGGGGTATTTCTCTATGCAAAGTTACGAAGATTCTCTGACCTGACCAAACGCGTGCAACTTTTTATTTTGTAACTTATTGATTTTCAGTAAACCGATTTTTGTGGATTTCTTTTGTTTTTTTGTGGGTTATTATTGGGTATTATAGGTTAGCATAATGTTGAGATAAGGGTAAAGCCACTTATTTTGATAGGTTTTTATGAGTTGTTGTAATTAGTAAAGGGGGTATTTTTTGCTTTTTTATTCCTACTACTAATTTATAACAACATAATATTGTCCTATAAAAGTCATTCAAAGGTTATGACTATATAATAAAATTGGAGTACCTTTGCAAGCAAAATTATAGTTTATATGGCATTATACACAGACAACCAACTCAGTGGTTCCAAAATAGCAAAAAACACCATTATACTCTATGGTAGAATGTTCTTGCTTTTGTTAATAGGACTGTACACAAGTAGGGTTATATTAAAGGTTTTGGGTGAGGATGATTTTGGTATCTATAATGTGGTGGCAGGTGTGGTGTCTATGTTCACCATATTGACACAAAGTCTTTCCACTGCAATAAGCAGGTTTCTTACTTTTGAAATAGGTAAAAACAACGAAGAAAAGTTAAAAAACATTTTTTCCACCGCCCTTTGTGTACAATTGGCATTGGTTGTTTGTGTGTTGATTATTGCTGAACCCATTGCTGTATGGTTTCTTAACACTCATTTGCATATACCACAGGAGAGAATGTCGGCTGCAAACTGGGTTTTGCAATGCGTTATGGGTATATTTGCCGTAAATCTTTTGTCTGTGCCTTTCAACGCCACAATAATAGCACGAGAAAGAATGAAAACTTTTGCTTTTGTTTCTTTATTGGAGGGCGGTCTGAAACTTGCCATTGCCTTTTTGCTTGTTTTTTCCTCGTTCGATAAACTTAAAACATATGCGGTGCTTATGTTTTGTGTGGATTTGGGAGTAAAAATGATGTATGTCATATATTGCAAAAAAAACTTTGTGGAATGCAAAAAATTTTCCCTTAAATATACTCCTTCTCTGCTCAAAGATATAGGAAGTTTTGCGGGATGGAATTTTATAGGCAATAGTGTTTGGGTGCTTAATACACAGGGAATAAACATTCTTACAAATATGTTTTTCAATGTCAGGGTTAACACTGCACGAGGTATAGCCGTGCAAGTAAACAATGCTGTACAGCAATTTGTCAACAATTTTACCACCGCACTCAACCCTCAAATAACCAAATCATACGCCATGGGAGAATATTCTTATATGCGAGCCTTAATGTACAAAGGTTCAAAATATTCTTATTTTCTTATGTTTCTATTTGCCTTGCCTCTGTGTTTGGAAACCGAGCAAGTTTTGGATATTTGGTTGCATAAGGTACCGGAGTACGCAGTTATTTTTGTGAGATTGACCTTTGTCGGAGCAATTTGTACGGTTATTTCGGATAGTGTTGTAAGGGTTATGTATGCAACAGGCAAAATAAAGAGGTATCAAATTGTGGTTGGTTTAATTGGGTTGTTGGACTTTCCTTTGACCTATTTGGTTTTTAAAATGGGGTGTCCTCCTTGGGGAGCATATATTATTTACGTATTTATATATTTTGTTCTTATTTTTGTTAGGCTATTTTTGGTTGATAAACTTGTGGCCATCTATCCAAAAGAATATATGAAACAGGTTTTGTTGAAAGTTCTTTATATTTCCCTTTTGTCCATGGTTTTGCCTTTTATGGCAAGGTATTTTATGCCGCAATCTTTTTTAAGATTGGTTGTTGTTGTTGCTTTGAGTATTGTTTCCACATTGGGTTTTATCTACCTTTTGGGCTTGGATAAGTCGGAAAAAGAGTTCTTTTATAAAAAAGTCAAAGCCGTTTTACATAAATAATTTGTTGATTTAAATTCTTAATAATTAAATATTTGTATGTTTGTAAGAAATAAAAATAAGTATTTTTGTTAAATAAAATTTGGTAGTTTAAAAAAATACACTACCTTTGCAAACAGAAATAAGGGATTGTCCTATGGTGTAATGGTAACACAACTGATTTTGGTTCAGTCATTCATAGTTCGAATCTATGTAGGACAACTTTTTTAATTTTCAAGTAGTTATTATAAGTCTGTGAAACGATGGTTTTGCAGACTTTTATTTTTTTACTCGTCTTTATTCACCTCTTGATTACTTTACACGAACTTAGATATATTTCCTTTCTTTTAAGAACTTATGTTGTAAAATACTTTATTGAAAAAAATAACGTTATAATATTCCATCGTATAAAATATTTGTATGAAGAAATTTTTAAAAAATCCGCGAATCATTTGGTATGCTCTATTATTGGGTTTTGCTCTTATTCTTGTTTCGTTGTGGCATGTGGATGTTATGATAAAAAAATTGCGAGAAGAGGAAATAAAACAAGTAAAAATATGGGCAAACGCCATAAGTCGTAAAGCCAATATGCTCAAAGAGACAAAGGAGTTTTACAACAAGACTTTGAAAATAGAAAGAATAAAAATGCAACGCTTTATAGAAGCGTATAAAATAATTATTTCTTTGAATGAGGATGCCGATTTGACTTCTCCCGATTTGCAATTTTATACGAGAATAATTATGGACAATAAGGATATACCCGTGATTATTACAGATGAGTTTAACAACATACAATTTTCTCAAAACATCAATATTCCTCCAAATCAAAAAGTTTTGGCCGGTGATTTATACAAACAATTTTCCCGCAATCAACCTTTGGAATACGAGGTATATGGAATGAAATTCAAGTTATATTATACGGAAAGCAATGTATATATGAATTTGAAATCAACCATAGAGGAAGTTATGTATTCGTTTGTCAATGATATCATAAACAATGGTGTTTCCGTACCTGTGCTTATAACAGACAGCACAAAAAGTAAGGTTTTGGCATACGGCAATATAGAACCGAACAAAATCAATAAAACCAATTTGGAAGCCACTATAAACTCAATGCTAAGGGATAGTAAACCGATAAAAATATCTTTACCAAATAACAATTACGGCTATATTTTGTTTAACAAAAGTAAAACAATATCAGTTTTACAATATTTCCCTTGGGTATATCTGTTCTTCTTTGTTTTGTTTACCATTCTTTTGTATTTGGTACTTAAAGCAATAAAAAATTCTGAGCGAAATATTGTTTGGGTAGGTATGAGCAAAGAAACAGCCCATCAACTCGGCACGCCCATATCATCTCTTTCGGCGTGGTCGGAGTTATTGAGAAACAATGAAGACAATACAGCCATTTGCAATGAAATGGACAAAGATATACAACGCTTGTCTGTTATCTCTCAAAGATTTTCTCATATAGGCTCAAACCCCGATTTGAAACCAACAGATATAGTTCCTATAATAACAAATATGGTTGAATATATGTCTGCTCGCTCTTCCAAAAATATAAATTTTAAATACGATATAAATCAAAATCTTAGTATAATAATCTCTTTGAATCAATTTCTTATAGAATGGACACTTGAAAATTTGTTTAAAAACGCCATAGATGCCATGGACGGCAAAGGAGAAATAGGTATTAAATTGTATAACAATGAAAAAAATATATTTATAGATATATCCGACACAGGCAAAGGTATTCCTAAAACCATGTACAAAAAAATATTTCAACCCGGTTTTACAACCAAAAAACGTGGCTGGGGACTCGGACTTAGTTTGGCAAAAAGAATAGTGGAAGAATATCATAACGGCAAAATATATGTAAAAAATTCTTCCGTAGGAGAAGGCACCGTTTTTAGAATAGAATTGAATAAATAATGGCAAGCCTCTATTTCCATATACCTTTTTGTCATCACAAATGTATTTATTGTGATTTCTATTCCATAGCACGAAAGTTTGACCTTTCCTTATATACAAAGGCTTTGATTAAGGAACTCTCGTATAGAAAAATGTTTTTTGAAGACAAGGTGTCTTTACACTCAATCTATTTTGGAGGTGGAACTCCTTCTTTGTTAAGTGTCAGCGATTTGAATAAAATATTTCAAACCATTTATAATTATTTCCCTATTGATAAAGATTGTGAAATAACATTGGAAGCAAACCCTGAAAATATTACAAGAGATTATATTTATGAATTAAAACAATTGGGTATCAATCGCATAAGTCTCGGAGTACAAAGTTTTGAAGATAAGGATTTGAAATTATTGAATCGCACTCATAATTCTTTGTTGGCAAAAAAAGCCATAGATATATTAAAAAGTTCGGGTATTGAAAACATTTCAATTGACCTGATAAGTAATTTGCCCAACACGGATTTGCATACGTGGAAAAGCAATTTGGAAACTTTCTTATCTTTTGATTTGCCTCATATTTCTTGCTATACTCTGATGAGAGAAGAAAATACTATGTTGGACAAGCTTCTCAAAAAAAACAAACTGACACTTTTAAACGAAACAGAGCAGATAAAACAAATGGAGATAACAATGAATGTTTTAGAAAAGCATAACTATATTCATTACGAGACCTCCTCTTTTGCTTTGAAAGGTTTTGGTTCCGTGCATAATATGGCTTATTGGACTTTTGAAAAATACCTTGGCATAGGTGCCGCCGCACATTCTTTTAACGGTAGGGAAAGATTTTGGAATGTTGCAGATGTTTTCAAATACACTCAAAGCGTATCGGAAGATGATTTTGCCTCAATTATGGAAAAAGAAGAATTGACAAATCAAAACAAATACAATGAATACGTTATGCTAACCTCACGTATGCACAAGGGATTGAGTTTAAATTTTGTTAAAAACTACTTCCCCGAATATTATTCTCATTTTTCTTTTCAAATAGATAAACTTATAAAAGAGGGATTTTTAAACAAAGAATTGTCTCTCACAAAAAAGGGCTGGTTATTGCAAGATGAGATGATTTTGTGTTTGGCAACGGTTTAAGTCAAATTTTTGTATCTTTGCAAAAATTATAAAAAATCTGTTTAATAATATGAAATGGTTTGCTGCAATACTTGGTTTTCTTTTCGGAGGAGGTATATTTGGAGCCGTGATAGGTTATGGTGTAGGCTCTTTGTTGGATTCTTTAGTAAAAAAAGAGTACAAAACCGATGGCAAAAAGCAAGGCGACTTTATTATGAGTCTTCTTATACTTTTTGCTCAACTGATGAAAGCGGACGGAAGAGTAACAAAAAGTGAATTGAATATTGTAAAACAGTGGCTTGTAAACAACCTTGGAGAACAAGAGGCTCAAAATCGTTTGCTTATTCTTAGAGATATTTTGCAAAGGGATATTGATATAAATCAAGTCTGCAAACAAATAAATACCTCTATTGCATACGCTTCCCGTTTGGAATTACTACACATGTTGTTTGGCATAGCCTTGGCTGATAAAGAACTTTCCACCATAGAAAAAAATTATATCAACAACATTGCTAATCTGCTCCTTATCACACCTCAAGACTATAAGACAATAGAAGCAATGTATTTTAAAAATACGGATTCTGCTTATACCATACTTCAAATAGATAGAAATGCAAGCGATGAGGAAATAAAAAAATCATATAGAAAACTTTGCATAAAGTATCATCCTGACAAAGTAGCCTCATTGGGCGAAAAAGCACAACAAGACGCAGAAAAGAAGTTTAGACAAATCAACGAAGCATACGAAACAATCAAGAAAGAAAGGAATTTTAACTAATGTTTGTAGAATATTCTCTTTGGTGGTTGCCTGTTATTGTGATAGTTGCCCTTGCTGTGGCTTGCTGGCAATATGGATATTTTTTTGATAAAAACAAATCATATTCTTATAGCAAAATACAAAGAAGGGTATTGTTTGCAATAAGAACTCTAACTCTCTTTTTGATACTTTTTCTTTTACTTTCTCCTGTCAAACGCATCAAACACAAACAAATAGAAAAGCCAACTATAGTTTTTGCTCAGGATGTTTCCTATTCTTTAGACAAAACAGACAAGAGTTACTTTAAAGATTTAGAAAACATTTGCAAAACACTGAAAAACAAATATAATATAGTGCAATTGGCTTTTGGAAATAAGACTCGCCCTTCTTCTTTTGATAACAAAGAGATGGTATGCAATGACTATGCAACCGATTTTTCAAACTTATACCAATATATATCAGAAAACTATAATGAGCAAAGCCTTGCTTCCATAGTGCTCGCAAGCGATGGTATAAGTACCCAGGGGCATAGTTTGTTAAACAATGAAGAATATTTCTCTTGTCCCACATATACCATTGCACTCGGCGACACCAATCAAAGAAAGGATATTCAAATAAGCAATATTCGTTATAATAAAATATGTTATCTTGACAATGAATTTCCTTTGGAAATAAGCATTCAAGCCAACAAATGCAAAGGAGAAAAGGCTGCTTTGTCCATGACTTATAATAATAAAACCATTGTTGTAAAGAATTTTACCATAACGGAAGAGGACTTTTTTTTGACAGTACCTTATAAGGAATTGGCAAAAAAAGTGGGTATTAACAGACTTTCTTTTTCTGTCAGTAGGTTTAAAGACGAGAGTAATAAAATAAATAACAATAAAGATATTTTTATAGAAGTATTGGATACAAAGAAAAAAATTCTCGTGCTGGGAGCCTCCCCTCACCCTGATATTTCAGCAATAAAAAACATAGCCGAAGAGAATAAAAACTATGAATGCCAAATATTCACATTTACAGATATTACAAAGGCAAATTTGAATGAGAATTATGATATTGCAGTTTTGCACAATCTACCTAACAGCCCAAACTCTATAAACATTATAAAACAGTTGCAAAAAACACATACACCACTCCTATTCATAGTCGGACAACAAACCAATATTACTTATTTTAATTCCTTACAGAGAGATATAAAAATAAACCTCATTTCTCGCAACCCAATACAATCCATTGCCATATACAACAATGATTTTTCATCTTTTAACTTAAACAAAGCGTCTTCCGATATTCTTGCCAAACTTCCGCCCCTTCTAACTCCTTCCGCCAAGTATGTAACAAGCCCTAATTTGAGCGTACTCGCTTACCAGCGTATAGGCTCGGTATCTACAACTTACCCTTTGATAGCCTTTTCTTCTGATAATGGGTATATTTTGGGAGAAAACATTTGGCGATGGAGGTTGCACAATTATTTAATCAACAATTCCCACAATGAAATAAATGAATTGTTGAGTAAATCACTGCAAATTATTTCCAATAAAGAAGATAAAAAACATCTTCGTTTGGAAACAAAAGAAATATACCATGCAATGGAGGATGTAATTGTACAAGCACAACTGTATAATGATAATTATGAACTTGTCAATACTCCGGATGTGGAATTTACTATTACTCAAAACGTTTCTTTTGACAATCAAACTCAAAAGAAACAAACATACACATTTGGTAAAACATCCAACGCCTACTATACCAACCTTTCAAAATTGCCTTCCGGTGAGTACAGCATTGTGGCAAAAACTCATTTTAACAACAAAACTCTGACAGATAAAGCCTCCTTTATTGTCAATCAAATCAATGTTGAATACAATGACTTGGTTGCCAAACACAACGATTTGTTTACTCTTGCTAAAAAAACAGGTGGCAAAATGATTTATCCTCAAGAGTTGCAAAAACTGAAAGACTATTTAAATAATAATCAAGAAATAAAACCAATTATATATGAAAACACAGAAAACAAACGCTTTATTGCTTTGTGGTGGTATTGGTTGTTGATAGTAGTGGGCTTGAGCAGTGAGTGGTTTTTGAGAAAATATTGGGGAAAAATTTAAAAAACAACCATGATGATAAATTTACAAAAACGCCGTTTTTATCAAAAAAAAATAAAAATTTATGGTTGAAAGAAAAAAATGTTATATGTTTGCAAAAAATTTAATTTTAATAAACTACAATGTTATTTAGACACACATCTTTTTAAGATGTTTTAACAAAACAAACTTTTATTATGAATAACGCACAAGATGTACCAAATGTACAAATGCAACCTGAAGAAAACACACAGATTCAGGAACAAACTGAGCAACTTTCAGATAATAAAACTTTGGACACTGAAGAAGTTGTAACAGCAGAAAAACAAAATTCAAAAACTGCTATTGAGCAACCAACTTCTGTCAAAGAGGAAAAACCTGAAGTATCCATAGAAGAAATTGTGGAATATTATTCCAAAAAAACAAGAGAAGAACTTGTAGAGGAACTGCAGAAACTTATAGACAAAAAAGACTATGAGGAAATGAAAGCAAAGGTTCCTTTGTTGAAGAACACATTTAAGAATTTGCCCGCACCTGAGCCTGTGGTAGAAAAGACAATTCAAAAAGTTGTCAACTCTCAAGGTGAGGAAGTAGAGCAAGAGGTGGAAGTAACAAAGGAAGACACCACAGAAGCAAAATTTAGAGAATTATACAATAAGTACAAAGATATACGCACAGAATACCAACAAAAAGAAGAACAACAAAAGGAGGAAAATTTAAAAAAGAAACGAAGCCTTTTGGAAGATTTGAAAAAATTGTTGGACAGCGAACAAACTCTCAAAGAAATATATGATGAGTTTAATAATATTCAAGAAAAGTGGAAAGAAATAGGCAATGTTCCTCATACAGAAGTCAATAACCTTTGGGAGAGTTATCACTTTTTGATAGAGAAATTCTATGAAAAAGTAAAAATAAACAGGGAGTTAAGGGATTTGGACTTGAAAAAGAATTTGGAAAAGAAACTTGCTCTTTGTGAAAAAGTTGAGGAATTATTGGTTAATGAAGATATAAACAATAGTTTTGCCATACTGCAAGAGTATCACAGACAATGGAAAGAAATAGGTTCTGTTCCTTCAGATAAGAATGATGAGGTATGGGAAAGATTTAAACGTGCCTCTGATGCCATCAACCAGAGAAGAAGAGAATTTTATGAAAAACGTACAGAGGAGTTGGAGGAGAATAAGGCGAAAAAAACAGAACTTAAAGAAAAAGTGTCTGCCTTGCTTTCCAAAGAGATGAAGTCCTTGAAAGATTGGAACGAAGCAACCCAAGAAATAAACAAATTATTTGCCGAATGGAAAACCATAGGTCCTATACCAAAGGCTGATAATGAAAGTCTTTGGACTCAATTCAAAACTATGATAGATGGTTTCTTTGAGAAAAGAAAAGAAATGTTTGACAAAACAAAACAAACCGAAGAGGAAAATTATAATAAGAAAATTGCCATTTGCGTAAAAGCGGAGGAAATTGCCAAAAGAGATGATTTTGATGCCGCGACTAAGGAAATTAAAGATTTGCAAGCCGAGTGGAAACAGATAGGTTTTGTAAGAAAAAATTTGAGTGATAAGGTTTGGTTGCGTTTTAGAGCGGCTTGCGATGAGTTCTTTAACAGAAAGAGCGAAAGTTATTTGCAGACTCATAAAGAAGCAGAAGAAAATTTGCAGAAAAAACAGGCTCTTATAGAAGAATTAAAAAATTATCAATTCTCCGAAGACAAACAAGAAAATGTCAATGCTTTAAAAGACTTCCAAAAGCGTTGGTTTGATATAGGAATTTTACCAAAGGAAAGTAGAAAACAAATCAACCAACAATGGGAAGAAATAATAAAAAGCAATAGGGATAAGTTGCAAATAAGCGCCGAAGAAATTGCTTCAAAAGACAGAAACAATAGGAAACAAAAAGATTCTAAGGGTGGCGGTTCTATTCGCAATAGAATTGAAAGATTGGAAGCAGAAATCAGTAGACTTGAAAACAATTTAGGATTTTTTGCCAATAGCAAAAATGCTGATTTGATTAAACAAGAGTTTGAGCAAAAACTTTCAAATCTGAACGCTCAGAAACAAGAGCTATTGGACAAATTGAAGCAAAAAGCGGAGCAAAAGCAAAAAGCAGATACAGAAAATTCTCAAGAAGAACCTATTCAAGAGCAACCTTCGGAAGAAAACAATTAAAAAAACTGTTGCAAAAATACTTTCATTACAAAAAAATGTAGTATTTTTGCAACCGTTTTGATAGACTGCTTTTTGTAGTACAAAAAGATTAAAGAATTAAAGAGTAATATAAACACAAAAAAATAATATAAGGTAATGAAGAAAGATATTCATCCAAAGACTTATAGGGTATGTGCCTTTAAAGATATGTCAAACGAGCAAGTTTTTTTGACACGTTCTTGTGCCAATTCAAAGGATACAATAGAGATAGACGGAGAAACATACCCGCTTATAAAATTGGAAATTTCCAACACATCCCACCCTTTCTTTACTGGAAAGGTTAAACTTGTGGATACTGCAGGTATGGTAGATAAGTATTTGAGCAAATACAAAAATAGAAAACCACTTGGTAACAATTCTTCAAAATAATTTGTTGGGTTTTTAGCCGCAGATTTTGATAAGATAAAAAGCAGGTATCATCCAATAATATTATTGAATGGTGCTTGTTTTTTTGTATTTTATAAGAAAAAAAAGAATACATTGTTTATTTGTTTGAGAAAACTTGTCTATCTTTGTAACAAAATAAAGGAAAGTATTGTATAATTAATAAAGGGAAACTTTAATTGTATTTCGTATAAACAAAAATAATTTACGCTTATGAACTACATATTGTTTGATGATACAACAAAGGATGCTTTAAAACCTTTGACCTATACCCGACCGGTTTGTGAAATAAGATTGGGTATTATGACCATTAGAGAAAAATGGGAAAAGGCTTTGGACACAAAAACCTCCACCTTGACAGATGATTATCTTTCAAAAAAATACCCTATGACAATGTCGGAGGCTATGCTTTTGATAAATTCTTCTGTTTGTCCTCGTCCTGCAATGATAGAAATGATAAAAAATATGCAGCCCGGACAAACCCTTATTGGAGGTGAGGCCGTCATTGCCATGTACAAAACCAAAGAAGGTTTTTTATCTGAAGAAGAGGAAAACAGCGAAAGATTGGAATACAATGGAGAATTGGTAAAATTGAATTCGCTTGCAGATATTTTTCTTTTGAATGATAAAGAATTGAGATATGATTTTGAAGTTTTGACAAAGGGTAGAAAGAGTATGCCTATCAGTCAAACAAATATGATTATAGGAAAGGAGAATATTTTTGTTGAAGAAGGTGCAAAAATAGAATGTTCCATAATAAATGCAAGTAAGGGGCCTGTCTATATAGGAAAACAAGCAGAGATAATGGAAAATGCGGTTATTAGAGGACCTTTTGCTATGTTGGAGCATGCGGTTGTTAAACTTTCTGCAAAAATATACGGAGCCACTACAATAGGACCTTATTGCAAGGTGGGAGGTGAGTTGGAAAATGTGGTAATGTTTGGTTATTCCAATAAGGCTCACGATGGTTTCTTTGGCAACAGCGTAATAGGAGAATGGTGCAATATAGGAGCAGATTCAAATGCATCAAATCTAAAAAACACATACGAAGATGTCAGACTTTGGTCTATAGATAAAAATACTTTTCTTTCCACGGGTACTATTTTCTGTGGTACTATTATGGCGGATTACTCAAAATGTGGAATCAATACCATGTTTAATACAGGTACTGTCGTAGGTGTCAATTGCAATATATTTGGTGCTGGATATCAAAGGAATTTTGTACATTCGTTTTCTTGGGGAGGCAATGCCGGAGGTGTCAGAGTCTATGATATAGAAAAAGCCATAGAAGTAGCGGAAATTGTACAAAAAAGACGTAATATAGAAATGACAACTGAGGATAAGGATATTCTTCGCCATATCTATAAGGAGGTTACAAAAAACAAAAGATTGGGATAATTGGTCTTCTATTTGGAGGGTATAAAAAACGTATAGTAGGGAATTTATGTCGGAAAAGAGTAAAAAGATAACAAGTATATTAAAATTGGTAAATAAGGAAAACGCTGAAATAATTCCTATTGTTTCGGGCGATGTCTCCGAATTTGTAAAAGAAAATTCAGAAACTCCAATACCGGAGCAGGTTGCTGTATTGCCTTTGCGTGGCAACGTTTTTTTTCCTAACATTCTTATGCCCATAGCGGCAGGCAGAACAAAAAGCATACAACTCATAAAAGATGCCTACAAGAGTAAGGAAGTAATTGCTGTTATTTCTCAGAAAGATGATAGCGATGAACCTAAGCAAGAGGATATGTTTACCATAGGTACTTTTGCCAAGGTATTGGAAACCATAACCATGCCTGACGATAGTATTATGGTTGTTTTGCAAGGTTTGGATAGGTTGAAACTTGTGGAATTTACAAATGCGGAGCCTTATTGGAAAGGTAAATGTGAGCGGTATTCCGATGGTTGCAAAAACGTACCTGAAGATGCTAAAATTATGACTTCCACTCTTAAGGATATGTACCTGAAATTGCTACGACTTACTCCTAACATTCCGCCAAATGCTTTGATGGGACCAAAGAACATAAAGGATGCCTATTATTTGCTTAACTTTGTTGCTTCACAGCTTAATATCAGTGTACAAGAGAAGCAGGAACTTTTGGAAATAAATGATTTCTCTTTGCGAATGGAAAAGGTGATGGCTTTTCTCAACACAGAGACAAAAGAAGCGGAACTTAAACTTCAAATTCAAAAGAAAGCCTCTTCTGAAATGGACAAGCAACAAAGAGAGTATTATCTCAACCAACAACTCAAAACCATACAAGAAGAGTTGGGTGGCTCTCCTGTGGAGCAGGCTGTCAATGAGTTGAAAGAAAAGGCTAAAACAAAAATCTGGTCAAAACAGGTACAGGAGATATTTGACAAAGAATTAAAAAAGTTATCAACCATTCACCCCTCTTCGCCAGACTATTCCAATGAATTGAATTATCTCGGATTCATTTTGGATTTACCTTGGAATAATATCAAAGAAGACGATTATAGTATAGAGCAAGCAAGGAAATCTTTGGATAAAGACCACTATGGCTTGGAAAAAGTAAAGGAAAGAATAATAGAATATCTTGCTGTTCTAAAACTCAATAAAAACATCTCCTCCCCTATTCTTTGTTTGGTAGGACCTCCCGGAGTAGGCAAAACCTCTTTGGGAAGAAGCATTGCCAACGCTATGAATAGGGAGTATATCAGAATAGCACTTGGTGGAGTAAATGATGAGAGTGAAATAAGGGGACATAGACGTACATACATAGGAGCCATGCCCGGAAGAATATTAAAATCTCTTTCCAAAGTGAAGTATTCCAACCCTGTTTTTGTTTTGGACGAAATAGATAAAATAACAGGTATGAGTATAAACGGCGACCCTGCCGCTGCTATGCTTGAAGTACTTGACCCGGAGCAAAACACTGCTTTTCACGACAATTATTTGGACATAGATTATGATTTATCAAAGATAATGTTTATTGCAACTGCCAATTCTCTTTCCAATGTACATCCTGCTCTTATAGATAGAATGGAAATAATAAATATTTCGGGCTACATAGAAGAGGAAAAATTGCAAATAGCAAAACAACATCTTATTCCAAACAATCTGAAAGCAAACGGTTTACAAAAAAAACAAATATCTATTTCGGATAAGTTGATTTCTTATCTTATCAATAACTACACAAGAGAATCGGGGGTAAGAAGGTTAGATAAGGTTTTGTCCAAGATAGCAAGGCATAGAGTTGTGGAGATAGCAGAAGAAAAGGAGTATAAAAAGGCTATACAGGAAAAAGATTTGCAAAAAATACTTGGCTTACCTACAGCATACCACGAATTAAGAATGGAAGAAGACCTTGTCGGAGTGGTTACAGGTTTGGCTTGGACGGAAGTTGGTGGAGAGATTCTTTTTGTAGAGGCTTCCACATCAAAAGGCAAAGGCAATATAAACCTAACCGGCAATTTGGGTAATGTAATGAAGGAATCTGCCTCTTTGGCTTTTGAATATTTAAAAAGCAATGCTAATCTTTGGAATTTGGATGAAAATATTTTTGAGGATAGAGATTTGAATGTGCATTGTCCTGAGGGGGCTACTCCAAAAGATGGTCCTTCTGCCGGCATTACTATGTTTACGGCAATGTTGTCGGCTTTTACGGGAAGAAAAGTTAGGCATAATTTTGCTATGACAGGTGAGATAACCCTAAGAGGTATTGTTCTTCCTGTTGGGGGTATAAAGGAGAAAATTCTTGCAGCAAAAAGAGCAAAAATAACCGATATCATACTTTCCGAAAAAAATCGCAGAGATGTAGAGGATATAAATGCAATTTATTTGAAGGGCTTGAATTTTCACTATGTTAAGGAAATAGCAGAGATTCCTAAATTTGTATTGTTGTAAAGACTGAACCATGTTTAACATACAAACCATAGCTGTAAGCGTACTATTAGTTGCTTTGATAGTTTTTCTTGTGTTTTATCTTTCAAAGGGATTAAAAAACAAGAAAAAGAAAGGCAACGATTATGTTTATCTTTCAAAAAAAGGTAGCATTATCTTTTACGTTTTATTGTTGTTATTACTTATCTTCTTTGTTATTATGTACATAAAGTGGAGGATATATTTAAATGCTTGACATTAAAACCATAAGAAAAGATTTTCCTATATTAAAAGAAAAAGTTAGAGGTAGCCAAGATTTGATTTATTTTGACAACGCCGCTACTACGCAAAAACCTCAATGTGTTATAGATGCCTTAACCGATTATTATTCTCACACCAATGCAAATGTTCACAGAGGTGTGCATTGGTTAAGCGAAAAAGCAACTGAAGAATTTGAACTTGCAAGGCAAAGAGTATGCAATTTTATCAATTCACCAAGCAAAGAAAACATAATTTTTACGCGTGGTACAACAGAAAGTATAAATCTTTTGGCAAGTAGTCTTTGTTATTCTTTTCCTTTATATGAAAATGGGGGTCTATCGGAAAATGATGAAGTTATTATTACAGAAATGGAGCATCATTCCAACATAGTCCCTTGGCATATAGCAAGAGATAAATATCATTTTACCCTAAAATACATTCCACTTACAGACAAAGGCGAGTTGAATATGGAAGCCTTTAAAACTCTTTTAACGCCAAGAACGAAAATAATTTCTTTAACTCATATTTCCAACACATTAGGGACAATCAACCCTATAAAAGAGATAATAGACCTTGCACACAAAAACAATACGCTTGTTATTGTGGATGGGGCGCAAAGCATAGCTCATTCCCTTATTGATGTTCAAAAAATGGATGCGGATTTTTATTGTTTTTCCGGTCATAAGGTTTATGCCCCCATGGGTATCGGAGTGCTTTATGGCAAAAAGACGTATTTGGAAAAAATGTTTCCTTATCAAGGAGGAGGAGAAATGATAAAAGAGGTTTCCATGCAGAGAACTATTTTTAATGATTTGCCTTTTAGATTTGAGGCAGGTACTCCTTCTGTTGCTGATGCCATAGGTTTGGGAGTTGCTTTGCAGTACGTACAACAAATAGGAATTAAAGATATAGAATCTTACGAAAACTCTCTTTTACAATATGCAACTGATAAATTGCAAACTGTGGAAGGAATGCGTATTTTGGGAACTTCTTCACATAAAGCCTCTTGTATTTCTTTTCTTGTCAATGGAGTACATCATTTGGATTTGGGTACAATACTTGATATGCAAGGAGTTGCAATAAGAACAGGGCATCATTGTGCCGAACCCGTTATGCAGCATTACAATATAGAGGGAACAGATAGAATTTCTTTTGCTTTTTATAACACCATTGAGGAAATAGATACTTTTATAGATAGGTTACACAAATCTTTAAAGATGTTGAAATAAAACAAATTACAAATAATAATACAATGTTACTTATAGCAGATAGTGGTTCTACAAAAATAGATTGGTGTTTAATAGACAATGGAGGAAAAAAAACATATTTTCATTCCATGGGACTCAACCCCTACAACGTATCCCAACAAACCATCAATAAAGAAATAGAAACAAACATATTACCCAATCTTTTAACTACAGAAAACATACAAATGTTTTTTTATGGTTCTGGCTGTTCCACTTTTCAGAAAAAAACATTTATGCAGAATATTTTCAATCACTATCTAATCAATTCAGAGATACATATAGAGGACGATTTGTTGGGGGCTGCACGTGCTTTGTGTGGCAAGCAAGAAGGAGTGGCTGCCATATTGGGAACCGGCTCAAATTCTTGCCTGTTTGACGGAGAAAAGATAAAAGAAAACCTTCCCGCTTTGGGGTATGTGCTTTGCGACGAAGGAGCCGGCACAAATATAGGCAAAATAGTCCTAAGAAATTATTTGCGAAAACAAATGCCCGAACACATTCATCAACAATTTGCCCAACAATATCCGGGTGAAGAAGCCGATTTTCTTACTAAACTATATCAAAGAGAGAAACCTAATTATTATCTTGCCTCCTTTGCCAAATTTGTTATAACAAGACAAAACGACGAATATTGTCGCAAAATAATAACAGAGGCTTTTAACAACTTTTTTCTTATGCAAGTAACACAATATACCGATTACAAAAAATATCGTTTAAATGTGGTCGGAAGTGTGGGATATTATGCAAAAGATGTTTTAATTGAGGTGGCCGATAATTATGGTGTAAAGGTTAATAATGTGATACAATCACCTTTGGAATCTTTAATAAATTATCATTCAACCCAAAACCTTTAATATAATTGTTTATTATTATAAATTGTTTTAATTTTTTACATTGTTATAATTTACTTTTAAATTCATTTTTGCATCATTATTTATTTTTGGATACATTCCCCAAAAACACAACGTATCAAGGGCAGGCAATACAAAAATACCGATATCTACATTTATTTTAAATATGTAAGACTTATTTACGCTATCATAATACAGGTCATTAGATGTGATATTACATGAAAGATTTGGAGTGGAAATATATCCAACTATTAGAGTGTAATTGGAAAAATCTATTTCCGCTCCATTATAATCAATAAGGGCATTTAATTCTGTCATACTATTGATAATTAAAATAGTATCTACATATAAGTTTTGATTTTGTTGCTTAAATAAACTATCCAATAAAGAAGATGTATCGTCAGATAATGCTATTTTATTTACCTTCCTTATACTTTCCTCTTTTTCGTCGTCGTTGCAAGAAAGGAGTGTTATGCCTGTTAAGGTTATTGCCATAAGTAAAAACATTATGGTCTTTATTCTTATCTTTTTCATTATTTAATTTTTTTTTATTTGTTGAATTTTATTTTTTACCCAGGGCTTTACTTCTGTTTTTTTTCTTTGGGAAACAAAAAGATTATAATCTTTGTCTTATAGCCTGCGCAAATAGGAAAAAGAAGTTCGCAAAAAGTTGTTAAAGCCCTTAAATACGCAATTTCATCTACCTACGCAGGCAGATAAAATAAAGTTGTTTTTCCCAAACAAAAATATACGCTCAGACGCATATATAAGGCAAAAAGCGATGTTATAAAAATATGTAGGTCTTTGTTTCATAGTTGCTTATTTTTGTTAAAAATGTATATCAAAATTTCCTTTCGCTTGCAAAGTTATAAAAATTTCCCAATACCCTCCCAAATATTTTAAGAAAAAAATTCTATTTTCTTACTTATCATTTTGAAAAAACGGATGATAAGCGTATAGTGTTTTTTTTACATCCAAAACATTAAGATTTACATACACTTCTGTGGAAGTTATACTTGTGTGCCCCATAATTTCCTTTACTGCCATTATATTTGCTCCACCTCTTATCAATTCCGTTGCAAAACTATGTCTGAGTATATGTGGGTGTACTTTTTTGTGAATACCTGCCCGTTCGGCTGTTTTTTTTAGCATGGTAAAGATAAACTGACGTGTCAATTTTTTTCCTCTTTTCTCCGATAAAAAAACAAAATCAGTGTATTCTTCCATATTTTTTTGATGTACACGGTATCTGTCTATATATAATTTCAAATCTTGCAAAACCTTTCCATCTATCGGAATAAATCTTTCCTTATTCCCTTTACCTATGATATCCAAATATTCCTCATTATAATGTATATCCGATAATCTCAAATTAATAAACTCACTCACCCTCATACCCGTAGAATAAAGCAACTCTATTGTAAGCCTGTTTCTAAAACCGTAGGCAGTAGAAACGTCTATTGCATCCATCATTTGCTTTATTTCACTGCGTTCCAAAATTTCGGGCATTTTTTTGTCTATGTATGGGGTAATTATATGGTCGGCAGGGTTTTGTTCTATTACATCTGTCATTAACAGAAATTTAAACAAGGCTCTTATTCCTTGTATTATTCTCGTTTGCGTACTGCTTCTCAACAAACGCTCCTCTTCATCTGCTTTGCTTTTTTTTTCCAATTGTTCAACAAATTCATTTAATATTTGCAAACTAACCTCTTTTGGTGTTAAATCGGGGTATTTATCCTCCAAGAAAGTTATCAATTTTTGACAATCCATAAGATAACTTTCCACCGTATTATTTGAAAAAGAGCGTTCTAAGGTTAAATAATATCTAAAATTCTCTATCTGTTTTGCCCAATCTTTGTTCACAATCTCACCTTTCCTATTATATTCATTTTGTGCATTATCATATTGGCTCTCCTTTGAGTACGATAATTGGGTCGGGCAGGATTGCGTTTCAATGGTTGTGGCAAAACAGAGGCCAACAAAGCGGCTTGTCTTTTGGTTAGATTTTTTGCACTTTTATGAAAATAATATTGGCTTGCCGCTTCCACTCCATAAATTCCATCGCCAAACTCTATAACATTAAGATAAACCTCCATTATTCTTTCTTTGCCCCACATAAATTCAATCAACAATGTTTCCCATGCTTCCAAGCCTTTACGAAAATAACTTTTTTGCAACCATAAAAATACATTTTTGGCTGTCTGCTGACTTATGGTACTTGCACCAAGTACGTTTTTTCCTCTTTTTTGGTTAACCTTGCGAGCATTTTCTATGGCTTTAAAATCAAATCCGTTGTGATTTCTAAAATTATTGTCCTCCGCACTCACGACAGCGCTTATCATATAAGGGGAAATATCTTCTATATCCACCCATTCTTTTTTTAATCTTACTTCTCTATCCTTTGAAAAACATTGTTCCACACATCTTTGCATCATAAGCAAAGTAATCGGAGGATTGACAAATTTATAAACAAATGTTAAAACAATGGAAAATACCAAGTACCCCAATACAATCCAACCCAAAAGTTTAAAAAATTTTTTCAAACTCCACTTTTTAGATTTTGTTTTATTGTTTGTCATTTTTTTATCAATAATATTCTATTTCACGTTTGGTTATTTGAAAGGCTTCGTTCTCGGAAAACATTATTCTTTGCACCCAATTGCCTTTATCGTCCGTGGTATAAACATAGTCCAAAAGTAAATCCGTATATCCGGGTCTTTCCAATAATTCTGTTTTTACAAAACCATCCTTGTTATACGAATATGTTCCTCGGCTTATGGGCTTGTTTTCCCCATCCACCATTGTCATTACTTCCATATTACCATCTTTGTTGTATGAATATGTGGTAAGAATTAAGAGTTTATAATTGCTATCGTAGTTTTTCCCCTCAACGAGTTTGTTTTTTTTGTATTTACACTTCGTTAATTTTTCCAATAAATTATCTCCACTCAAAGCCCTCTCCTCTACTCTATTGCCTTTTTTATCATATTTAAAAATAATCCTCCTTTTTATTTCTCCATTTTCATTGCAATGCACATATTCCGTTGCCCTGCCTTTTTTGTCATAGATGTAATAAGTACTGTCTTGCTGAAAATCTCGGGCTTCGTAGCGTTTGGCAGATAATTGCTTAGTCTGTTTTTTATCATAATAAAAATGCCATTTATACTTTATTTCATTTTCCGCATTGTATTTGTATATATCTGTAACATAGCCTTTTTTGTTGTAAATCGTATAAGAATTTTCTGCTCCTTGATTGTCTATAATATTTCCTTGAATCAAAGAATCTGCACTTCCCCAAGCCTCATAACTTATTTCTCTTATTGATTTTATATTGCCTTTGAGAGCGGTTTTTTGCAAATCGTTCTCTTTTTCATTCCCACATGCAAAGAATAATATAGCACTAACGACAATATAAAAAAAATATCCCAACAGCCTTTTCATTTTTTTTATTTTTTTTGCAAAGATACAATTTTATTAAAAAATACACCCACAGGGTATCTTACCCCCACAGGATGTTTTATAAATTATTCTTTAACGGCTTTGCCTTATACCAACTTATGCTAACTTATCACAACTTATTTATACCCTATACCACACCATAAAAAAAAGTAATGGCTTAGCCCTTATAAAACACCCAACGGGTGTGGCTCTGCCCTACGAAAACAGGCTTAAAGAAAGCCAAAAAGTAACGGCTTTGCCCAATAAAACAGGCTGAGCCTGAGCTGAAAAATATTTTTTCAGAAAATTTAATTGATATACATTTATAATTCAAAAATAGGGGTGCTACTATTGATTATCAATGAGTTAACCTTTTTCAAAGGGTCAAAATCGGGCAAAAATCGTGAAAATCAGCGTTTTCAAGAGGTTTTTTGAGGAAAAAATTTTTTCTTCGGCCGTTTCGCGAAAATGAATCGGCGATTCATTTCG
>CAZITO010000012.1:0-31970 GCA_964542225.1 uncultured Bacteroidaceae bacterium
ACCCATCAATTAAATTTTCCGAAAAAATATTTTTCGGCTCTTACTCAGCCTGTTTTCGTAAGGCAAAGCCGCACCCGTTGGGTGTTTTATAAGGGCAAAGCCGCAAGTATAACTTGTTTTGTAGGGCAGAGCCGTTATTTTTTTTATTGTGGGTTAGCATAGGTTGTGATAAGTTAGTACAAAGACAGAGCCGTTAAAGAATAATCTCTTTAACGGCTTTGCCCTACAAAACAAGCGATGCTTGTGCCTGTGCCCTACAAAACACCCTGTGGGTGCTATTTTAATTTGAATACCAATTGATTGTTTACGCAATCCATAATTATGGTAGTGTCTATTGGAAGTTTGTCGTCTATCAAAAGCATACTTAATTTGTTGGTTACAAGTTTTTGAATTGCACGTTTAACCGGTCTTGCTCCAAGTAGCGGGTCATAACCTTCGGTTGCCAAATAGTCTAAAGCTTCTGTTGTATATTCCAAAGTAATTTTCTTTTCTTTAAGGGTGGAAAGAAGTCTTTGCATTTGCAATTTTACTATTTCTCTAACCTGTGGGGCAAACAAAGGACGGAAAACAATTATCTCATCTATACGGTTCAAAAACTCAGGTCGTATTGTCTTTTTCAACAATTCTTTTACTTGCTTTTCTGCTGTAGCCCAGTAAGAATCAATATTTTCCTTGCCCTTATTGATAGCCTCTTGCAAAAATTCACTACCAAGATTTGAGGTCATAATAATTATGGTATTCTTAAAGTCTACAACTCTTCCTTTTCCGTCTGTAAGTCTGCCATCTTCCAAAACCTGTAGTAAAATATTGAATACATCGGGGTGTGCTTTTTCTATTTCGTCCAAAAGTACTATGGAATAAGGTTTCCTTCTTACTGCTTCGGTTAGTTGTCCGCCTTCTTCGTAGCCTACGTATCCCGGAGGTGCTCCTATCAAACGAGAAACCGAATACCTTTCTTGATACTCCGACATATCTATTCGTATCATCAAATTCTCATCGTCAAACATCAATTCTGCCAAAGCCCTTGCCAACTCTGTTTTTCCTACACCCGTAGAGCCCAAGAAAGCAAAAGAGCCTATTGGTTTTTTAGGGTCGCTCAAGCCAGAACGCGAACGTCTTATGGCATTGGAAATGGCTTCTATGGCTTCGTCTTGTCCTATTACTCGTTTTTTTAGTTCGTCCTCAAGTCTGAGAAGTTTTTCCTTTTCTGAGGTCATCATACGCATAACGGGAATACCTGTCCAACGAGAAACCACTTCGGCTATATGATTTTCGTCTACCTCTTCGGTTATCATTGCGTTGCCGTGTTGCAAATTTTTTAATTTATCTTGATAGTCTTTCAAGTCCTTTTCGGCAGTAGGAATTTTGGAATAACGCAATTCGGCCACTTTGGCATAGTCGCCGTCTCTTTCTGCTCTCTCAGCCAAATTTTTATAGGACTCTATCTTTTTTACCTCCTCAGAAATAGCATCCACAAGTACTTTTTCATTCTTCCATTGTGAAGTTAAAGTATCTTTTTCCTTTTTCAATTCATCTATTTCCTTGCTTAGTTGAGCGACTTTTTCCTCGTCTTTTTCTTTTTTGATGGCAACCCTTTCTATTTCCAACTGGCGAAGTTTTCTGTCTACTTCGTCTAATTCTTCGGGTGATGAGTCTATTTCCATTCTCAATTTTGCTGCGGCCTCGTCTATCAAGTCTATGGCCTTATCGGGCAGAAACCTATTGGTAATATAACGATTGGACATCTCGGCTGCGGCAATTATGGCGGCATCTTTGATTCTTACATGATGATGTATCTCATATTTTTCCTTCAAGCCTCTAAGTATGGAAATTGTATCCTCAACGGTTGGCTCGTCTATCATAACCATTTGAAAACGCCTTTCCAATGCCTTGTCTTTCTCAAAATATTTTTGATACTCATCCAATGTTGTTGCTCCAATGGCTCTCAAATCGCCACGAGCAAGAGCAGGTTTAAGAATATTGGCGGCATCCATAGCGCCTTCTCCTCCGCCTGCTCCGACAAGGGTATGTATTTCGTCAATAAATAAAATTACATCTCCATTGGACTTAACCACATCGTTAACCACTCCTTTTAATCTCTCCTCAAATTCGCCCTTGTACTTTGCACCCGCTATCAAAGCACCCATATCTAAGGAATAAATCTTCTTATCTTTTAGATTTTCGGGTACATCGTTGTGAAATATTCTTTGAGCCAAGCCTTCGGCTATTGCTGTTTTTCCCACTCCGGGCTCTCCCACAAGAACGGGATTGTTTTTCGTTCTACGTGAAAGAATCTGCAAAACTCTACGTATTTCTTCGTCCCTACCTATAACAGGGTCTAACTTATTGTTTTTAGCCTTGTCTATAAGATTAATGGCAAAACGCTCCAAATTAGGATATTTGTTATTTGCCGTGTTGTTATTTAAGTTTTCCATATTATTAAATTTTTCTTTTTTATGAAAAACGTGATAAACAAAAAACGTGCGAGTTAAGGTTTTGATGTCAAAAAGTCTGTTTTATGACTTTTGCGTATGTCAAAAAGTCTGTTTTACAAAACTATACGCAAGGAAAAGCCTCCCTCTGTTGTGGAATTTGGATAAGAGGAAGATATATAAGGAGTGTTTATGGTTATATCAAAAAATGCTTTTAATATAATTTTTTCTGTCAAAGAATACTCGCCAGAAAGATTAAGAGTGGTTACCTTTGTACCTGCTGATACTATGTTTACATTTTGGTCTATTTTTCTCAAAACCGTTTTATTGGTGGTTATTGATAAATCGGCTTTTAGCAAAATATCACTCTTAAATTGTCTTACGTTTTGTCCTCCTGTTCTCACACTGATGGCAACATCCTTAAATCTATAACCACCTCCAAAGACGAACCCATAACGATTTATTTCAGTCAACTGTGTATTGGCAAAAGAAAGAGAAAGAGAACGCTCTTTTTTGAATTCAAAGTTGAGTTGCAAAGAGTTTTTCAGATTTATATCCACTTTTATCAAAGGACTCAACTGCTCGTTTATAAGAATTTGGTTTATGGTGTGCTTTGGAATAAAATTGTTGTTGATGGAATTTCTAACCCACTCCGTACCATAATCATAATCGGAAACATCCGGTACTGCAGTGTTAGTATAGAAAGAGGATATATTATAGTTACAAGTATAATTTGAGGATATGGTTATGGAGTTTGCCCATTTTTTCACCCAATCTTTTTTGCCCAATCCTGTGTAGGTTATTCGCCAATTCGGTAAAGGCATTTTTAGAAAAGGAGAAAGCGATTGAGAAGAAACACTCTTGCCCGAGTAAGCGGCAAGAAAAGCAGGTATTAAAACTTGTTGCGAAGTAGCACCATAACCATCGGGATAATATTTGCCGTTGGCAGTATCCAAAACAGGCTCTCCGTTATAATCGGAATTGTGTCTGCTGTTTTCCTTTGCCAATCTGTCTGCCACAACGGAGCGATTTGTCAAAAACTCTTCAAAAGTACTGCTTACATTGTTTTTGTCCATACCTTTGAACATTGTTCCCAAAGCAAAAAATGTAATACTGTAACTGCCATTGCGATAAGGAGTGGTTGGTCCCAAAATTCTGTCTTCTATTTTGTTGTATTTATAATAAGCACTGTACTGTTCGCTTTCGGTACGTTTAAAGGTTAAATCTATGTTAAAATCACTTATCGGTTCTATTTTTACTTGGGCATTGATATTTTTACTCATTTTGGAAAGATAGGCTGCATTGAGCATTGTATCTGTTGAAAGCCATCCTCTGCGTATGGCCTCAGGCATAATATTTTTTTGTGAGCCAAAAACAAAACCCACACCCGGAGCCCAATGTTCATTTGGTTGCATACCAAAATATTTTGCCCTTGGCATAAATCCCGGTACATAAATACCATCATTTAACCCGTATGTAAAATTAACGGACTTGACGCTTGTAAGCAGACGGACAGAGAAATACATAACTTCTTTGAGCCAAGAATTTTTTGTTGAGTCTGCTAAGGAGTCCGTTGCTTCTTGTTTTTCCATATTACGTTTTGGAGCCTTAGGCATGGATAGTTTTGAGGTTTTATTATTCTTGGTTTTTTCATAAGCCTTTTGTATAAAAGGAACTTTGTTATACACGGTTGCAAAATTAGCATTGGCAGTAACGTTGATTCTACGGGAGTTTTCTATTGTATTGCCCAAATTTTTGGTTGCCTCTGTGGAGGATTGGAAAGTATATTGACCTGTGTAAGAAGTATTTAATCTTAACCAAGAAAACAAAGGTATTTTATTGATAGGTATGTTGTAGTTAAGTTGCAATTGTTGGTGAAACTGCTGTGCTTTACCCAAATCTTTTATGGAATTCCAAACACTGTCCTTTTTGGAACGAGTATCCAAACGACCTCGAGGCTCTTCTATCAAAGCGTTCATAGTGGCTGAATAGTCCATACGCAAATTGGAGGTAAAGTCCCACTTCAAACCATACTCTCTATTCCAATAGAAGTTTTGATAATAAGTAGGCTCCATAATAACCAATCCTTGCGACTTGGAGCGAAGCATATTTTCTTGGAAATCTTTCAGCATATCACTCCTAAAGGTTATGTTTTTGGGCTTGAAGTTTATTGTCAAATCTCTTATTATTGCAAAAGACTTACTCCTAAAAGCAGGTACTTTGTTAAAAGGTTTCCAGCCTTTTTGTTGTATATCGTATTGATAATTAAGAATAAGACGATTTTGTGTGCGTTCATCGTATTCTACATCCACATTTCTACTGTAGTTACGCGTATAAGAATAAGAAAGACTAAAGTTTTCTATATCAAAGAAATGTCGTTTTGCAGAGGAGCCGACCCTTTCTTTTCTTATATTCATAAAAGAGAAGTTGGTGATATCGTTGTAATCTTGCACCATGTGTCTTATGGAATCTCTTTCTCTTTCTGTTCTGTAGGAAAGCAAGTCTTCCTTTAAGAAAACATCGGGGTCAAGTGAGTTGTATCGTGGGTTGCTGACGGTTTTTGAATAATCAAAATGAAAAGGCAACCTGATGCCAAACCTGTCGGGAAAGAATTTGCCAAGTTCCAAATTTGTAGCCACATCAAAGGTGGAAACATTGTCTTGTGAAATGGTGGAAACTGTTTGCTCTATGGTTCCAAAACCTGCGGATTTGTAAGAACCGCTCAAAGCCAAATCTCCCAAGTCAGCCAAATTGGTTCTCAACGCTCCTCGCACAGCCCAGCCCTTTGTTCTATCAAAATCTGTCAGACGCAACTCATTAACCCAAACCTCAACACTCTTTGGCAACATATCATCTTCATCATAAAGATGTTGCTTTTTAGGGTTACGCATTCCTATCATTAAGACCTTGACATTGGCAATGTTCGGCGAACCTAAAACTGTTATTTTTCTGCCATTAATGTATTCGGTATAAGGCACACTCGTAGAATAATTGGAATTTCCGCCTCTTATCAAAGCATTTCGGTTGGTCTTTACCTTTACGATGGAGTCCAATTCTATTTCTATATTGTTGGCCTCAGGCCAAACAACCTTGTCTTCCAACATTGAGGTATACCAAGGGGTAAAGGTCAAAGGCAATTCATATTCGTAATAATTGGACGTAAAATCAGTACCCAAACGCAAGAATAAGGACACCTCCCCATCTTTATAGTCATCAAACTCATTGACCTTCTCGGCATGGACAAACATTTTCAATTTATTGTATTGTCTCATATCGTAGTCCATGGTTTTATAGATGGCACGAGCATCTCCATCAGCCAAGTTGGTTACTTTTAAGGACAAAGACTGTTCGTTTTGTTGTATATAACTTGTTGTGGAGTATTGTTTTTCTCTTTCTATTCCGGGTGGCAGACAATAACCGACAGGAGAGCGTTTTCCATTCTCCTCTATATTTACCGTTCCTATTGTAAGAGTGGTGTTTTCGGCTTGAGTACCTGTAGGTATTTGTCCCAAAGAAAGCAGGTTGTCATTATATTTTCGCCACTCGGCACTGACCAACTCAAAAGAAGCAAAACGCAGAATAACAGGCTTTTTAAACCCTCTGAGGAATGTTCGCATAAATCTTATGCTTTGATAACCCTCAATGTTGCCTATTTTCCTATTAGGTTCCCTAACGGGTATTTTGAAATGATACCATTTGCAATTTGTTGTACTTCCGTTTGCCAAAGAAACATTGTAAGCCTCTTGGATATCATCTATATAATTTTCTCCCACATTCATGTGAGCGGGGTCTAAAATTATCTCATATTCATAATAATTTTCTGCTTCAGAAAGAGTGTTATCTTGGTTGATATCTTCCACATTTGGCAAAGAAGTTGCTTGTTGTGATTCCCCCGAAGAGGTAATAGAGGAGTTGCCTTCAGGGTTGTTATATCGTTTATAGCGGTCGGTTATTTTGGCATTAAGTCTATCATATTCATCTGAGCGAAAATACATAAAGTCATCAGCCGAAGGGTCATTTAATAATTTTTGATATCCTTCCTCTGATACCATATTTTGATTAACACTCAAAAAACGTTCAAAGAAACTTTGTTCATCCAAAGAATTAAGTCCATCGTAGCCTATGTCTTGATATTGTCTTGAATTATTATCGTTGGAGAAAGCATTTACGACAACTTGCAACTTAGGTACTCTTCCCCATATTGTAGTGTCAACATTTTCTACCACGGCAGAAGTCGGCAAACCATTTTCATAACTTTTTCTGCCGTCTCTTAATATATCCTCGGAAACATCACCAAGATTAAAATAAAGTCTGCCTCCTTCACTATCGGGGTCTTCTATAAATGGGTCCATCAACCAAAAATCTATGGACTCAATATTGGCAGATTCAAAATCCGTTGCGTCAAGTTTTCTCATAATACCGCCCCAACGTGTCTCTGGATTGTTAAGATTGGCATCAGCATCCAATCCTTTGGACCAAGCAGAAAGTGTATCATAGTTGTAAGGACCTCTTTCTTGAGGATAAAAGGCAATATTAAATTCGTGAATATTATTTCTTTGTCCTTGTACCAATTCTTTGTTTGGATAAACCTCTGATTCCAATATTTCTCTTGCGTAAGGCTTGCTCCTATCATCATTGTTTATATTGCTTGGAGCGGCTCCGTTATAAAAATTATCATCTATGGAATACCATGCAATTTTTGCCCTGTTGAAGCCGTAGGCAAGACCGGAGTTTTTAAATGTTTCCGGGAAAAGCGGGTTGGGTGAATCATAGTCTTGAGGTGTTGAAGCCAAGAACCACGCATTAACCGCCCTCAAATCATAACTTCTTTTGCTTGTTTCAAAATCATCTATGTATGCCGTACCCGAAGAACCAATGGCAGCCGAGTTGCCCGGTATGAATTGTGCTATTTCGCCCTCAAAAGTCAATGTGGAAGGGGTGTTTGTGCTATAAAAAGGCAACCAATCCATAATTTTGGTAATAAAAGGTACTTGCTTGGTAAAATGTATATCAAAACCTAAAAGACTATTGCTTATAGGTTCTTCACCATAATTTACCTTTTGTGTTATAGGTGATTCGTGCAGGTGCATAAAGGTAGCACCCAAAGACAACTCAGGCGAAACAGTATAAGTTCCCCTTACTCCAAACATCCATTTTGTAGTCATGGAAAAAGTTGAGTTGCTTTCCGTTGAAACAGTTATTGGAGTACCCGAGGAAAGATACGCACCGTTAATAATCTTTACTCTTCCCATAGCGTAATCTACTGTGTAATCCACTCCTTCTTGCAGTTGTATTCCTCCCGCCATAACGGTAACGCTCCCTTGTGGCACATTGACAGTTCCCAAACTTATCTCTCCCCCCGAAGAAGAGGAACGATATCTGCCTTCCAAGTAGTACTTATTTTTTTCTGTATATTGTTGTGCTTGAGAACGAGTGAGAGTATATAAAGAGTCAAAACAATATTTATTGGCATATTCTTCATCATTTAGCATTTCTCTGAGGTCCCTGCCAAAAGGTTCAACCAAAGGAAAATAAATCAAACCACGTGAAGAATTTACTAAGCCCATGGATGAGGAAGAAATCTCCACATAATCAAATACTCCGTCTGGATACATATTTTGCTTTGTATCCATTCTGTCCAAACCAAAAACTTGAAGCAAAGGCACGGAAGCCAAAGGTCCTTCCGTAAAATACCCTGTTTCCACTCCTTCCTCGTCGCCAAGATACATAATGTTGAGACGAAAATCCTCAGAAGAAAGTTGCGAAGAACCTATCCAATAAACATTTTTCATCATCAACTTCCAAATAGGATTTCTTACATTCAAAGAAGATGACTTCAATAATTTAACAACCAAAGTATTCGGGTCGGTAACACCCTCGTCCGAAAATTCTCCGACTTGATAAACCGTAGTATCTCCAACTATTTGGTATTGAAAAGCAACTGCCAAAACTTGGTCGTTAGACAAAGATTGATTCAAAGAAATAAAGCCGAGTTGAGAGTTTAGAGTATATTCACTTTCGGCAAGTTTTCTTGCGCTTTCCACCTTTTCATAATTTTGCCCGGAGACAAACCCCATTCCCTGCAATACGTTACCAACTGTGTTTATATTTCTCAAAGAAGAAGGATTGGCTATAAGAAACAAATCATTTGAAAGTTCATTATCAGGATATTCCGAGCCGTAAGGGTTAGTAAAATTTGGTGTTGTACAATAGGGATTTTTTTCGCCCAAATCGGCAAAAGCCACAATATTTCTGTTGTTATTGACAGCACTTCCTATATTGGTTTTCCATACTTCTATTCTTGTGATTACAATATTGCTATTAATTATAGGAAAAGTAGACATTGCCTTGTTGTAATTATCATAGAAATATTGCGATAGAAAAAAGTGCTTGTTTTCATCGTATTCGTCTGCTTTGAAATTGAATTCTTGCGTCTGCGCTCCGTTTTGAACGGTTATGGACTGGCTTTCGCTTTTTTGTTGAGATGCCAAAAGGTCAAGCAATAAATTTCCGAATTTTAATCTTGTCTTTACCCCAAAAAGATTTTGCACTCCTGTTATAAGAGTTGTAGGCAAAGCAAAAGACACGTTTCCGGCCTCCAAAAGTTGAAGTATATCATCTTCTTTGCCTTCATACTTAAATTTCAAAAGTTCTTTTTCAAAATCAAATGTCGCTCCACTGTTATAGTTAAAATTAAAAGACACAGCATTACCTATCTGTGCCAAAGCGTTAAATTGTAAATCCTCATCAAAATCAAATCGTGTAACACTTCTTGCATTTTCATTTAAGGACAGGTTTTCGTTTTTGTTGTTAACCAAAGCAAACTTCAAATCTATACCGCCAGAAAGCCTTATATCAATATCTTGTCCTCCAAAAATTTTGTCCATCCATTCGCTATTGATTCTAAGTTTTGGAATCAGTGTAGAAAGGCTCTCTTCATTTTGTAGCAAAACGGCACTTCCAGCCTTGTTTTTCCAATAAGAGTCTATCATTCTGTCCAAATCATACTTCTGATACTCATCAAAAGACAATTTTCTTGCCTCTATAACCACATCGCCCACTTTTTTTACCTCTATGTATTCGTTGTTTATGGGGTCGTATTGTACAGAGGTGGTTATATTTTGAGGTTCTTGCAAATAAAGAGGACTATCTTCGTTTGTTTTAATAGGATAATGAAGAGTATCGGGAGGATACAAACCAATATTGTTTGCAAACCCTTCCAAGCAGGCAAAAACAAAAAATAATATTAATAATATACAATGCTTTCTTATGGTCATTAGGAGAGATTATAGTCGTTTCAACGCTTGCTTTATCAAATTCTCTACACTTATCAGTTTATCTTCTTTTAATATCTTGTCCAAAGTCTTTTCCACTATGATTTTATTGAATCCTAAGGTTTGCAATGCTAATAACGCTTCTTCTCTGTTTTTATTGTTTTTCTGAATATCAATATTTATGTTTTCTGAAGAATAATCCCATTTCTTTAATTTGTCTTTTAGTTCTACTATAAGCCTTTGAGCTGTTTTGTTGCCTATGCCTTTAATAGAGTTTATGGTTTTTAAATCTTCTGAAACTATGGCGTTTACTATTTCGTCAGAGCCAAGAGAAGAAAGCATCATCCTTGCTGTGTTTGGACCTATTCCATTTACTCCTATGAGCAGTCTGAACAATTCTCTTTCTTTCTCGTCTATAAAACCATAAAGCATTTGTGTATCCTCTCTTACTACATAATGAATAAAAATTTTCCCTTCCATCATATCCTTTAATTTTGAGTAAGAAGATAAACTTATCTCCACTTTATAGCCTACTCCGTTGCAATCCACTACCATAAAGGAAGGAGTGATTAAAGTAAATTTTCCACTTAAATATTCGTACATAAAACAAAGTATTTTTTTAGATATTGCAAAATTACAAAAAATGTGTTATCATAGGTTAAGTTGGTTCTGCAAAATAAAAGCAGTTGAAAAACGTTACTAATAACAAAAAATTGAGAGAAAATAATGACAAAAAGATTTTATTTGTTTTTGGTTGCTTTTTCACTTATGTTTGTAGCAAATGCACAACAAAAGTATGAAATAGACTTTTACATCCACGAAATAGAGGATTCTGTTATTTACATAGGTGACTATGTTGGTGTTTCTCGGCATATTGTGGATAGTATAAAAGTGGGAAAGGACGGCTCGTTTCATTGGACTACCCAACCTTTGCCCAAAGGTATGTATATGGTCAAAGACCAAGAACAAAAAGATATGTTTTCTTTTCTGTTGAGCGATAGTCCGAAGTTTTCCATAGAAATATACAACAATGGAGAATCTTACGTAAAGGGATGTGAGGAAAACCAAGCCTATCTGCTTTATCAGGGCAAAAACAGTACTTATCAAACGGCTATGTATTTTTATCGTATCAATGCACAAGCCGAACCTCAAAAAAAAGATTCACTTTTTGCCATTGTAGAGCCTATTATGGATAGTTTTGCCGTGTTTCAAAAACATTTTTATGCCACATACCCAAACAACTTTGTAACCATAGTGCAAAGTAGTTTGATGCAAAACATACCCTCTTATTTTTTGGAAAACGGAAAAGTGAAAGCGGGTATGGAGAAAGAGTATGCTTATTATTATCGCAAGCATTATTGGGATAGTTTTCATTTTGAAGACAATAGAATATTGTACAGCCCTTATTTTATTAGCAAATTTAACAACTATATAACCGAAGCAACTGTTCAAAATGCCGACTCTGTTTGTGTGGCTTTGGATGATTTTATTGCACAGGCTTTACATCGCAAAGGTGTGGAATATGCCGATTATGTATTGACGTGGTATATGAATACTTTGCCCACTATGCCGTTTTCTTTTAATGAATTGGTGTATAAGCATATAATGGACAAGTATTCCGATTATCTGAGAGTCTTATTTACCAATTCCGAACTTGATTTGCATAAAGATTATTTGGAAAGGATTTCAAAATTTCTGCCCGGAAACACAATGCCCAACATAATAGCAACAGATGTAAATGGTAAGCCTCACAGACTTTATGAATCTACACACCGCTTTACAATACTTTACTTCTTTGCTTCTACTTGTGAAAGTTGCAAGCAAAATCTTAATATTTTGCAAGATTTGTATCGTATGAACAAAGATTATTATGATTTGGAAATTTTTTCAATAGATGTGGAGGACGATGTAGAAATAGGTAAGGCAAGACAAAGAATGGAGCCTTATCCTTGGATAGTAACTTTTAAAAGTGTGTCCGAATTGCGTGAATATGGTTTTATTTTAGACTACACACCGGAGTTGTATGTTTTGGATAAGGATAAAAAAATATTGAATAAAACAGCAATATACGGACATATAGAAAAGGTATTGGATGCCAATATGAATAATCAAGCAAAATAAGTATTTGTATAAAAAATAAGAAGGCTGACAAATATAATTATTCGTCAGCCTTTCTTTTTATATGAGAAAAAATACAGATTATCGTCTTCTTTGATTTTTTGCTCTTTCTTCCATAAGTTTGCGGTTTTGTTTTTCAAGATTTTCCATGCGTTGTTGCCATTTTGATTTTTTCATAGGCTTCTTTGCATTTTGTTGCAAGCGTTCCAAAACCTTCTTCTCGTCTATTGTTTTTCTTATGATATACATCTGCAAAACGGAAATCAAAAGAGAAATCAAATAATAATAGTTTAATGCGGCAGAAAAATTATTCAAAATGAACAGCATAAAAATAGGCATACCATACATCATAAATTTCATACCCGGCATAGTATTATTTTGACTCTGTTGATTCATTGTCATTTTGGTATAAAGAAGTTGGGCAATTGTCATCAAAAGACAAAACAAAGAAATATGGCTGCCATAAAAAGGTATATTGAAAGGTAAATCCAAAATACTATCGTATGTTGAAAGGTCATCTGCCCACAAAAAAGACTGTTGCCTCAACTCCACAGAGGAAGGGAAAAACCTAAACATAGCCACAAGTATAGGAAACTGCAACAACATAGGCAAACAACCGGACATAGGGTTAATACCGGCACGTTTATAGAGTTGCATGGTGGCTTGTTGTTTCTGCATTGCTTGGTCTTGTTTTGGGTATTTTTCGTTGATTTTTTGTATTTCAGGTTGCAAAACTTTCATTTTTGCCGTAGAGGAAAAAGATTTGTAAGCCAAAGGAAACAAAACTATTTTCACCAACAAAGTCAATATAAGAATTATCAAGCCCATGTGCAGATTAAAACCCTGCAGGAAGTCAAACACAGGTATGATAACAAATCTATTCACCCATTGCAAAAGGAAAAAGCCCCATCCCAAAGGTATGGTTTTTTCCAAATCTATATCGTAGGTTTTGAATATTTTATATTTGTTTGGACCAAAGAAAAAGTCCATATCATACTCTGTGTAGGCCTTATCGTTGGAATATTTGAAGTCTATCAGTGAGTGCATATTTCTCACATTGGTGGAGGAAGTGTCGGTATTGGTTACCATTGTAGCCGAGTTGAAATCGGTGGCAGAGTTCTTTGCCATAAGCACGGTAGAGAAAAATTGTTGCTTGTAGGAAATCCACCTGATAGGAATACTACTGCTCTCGGTTACAGAATCATCTCTGCCTTGCTCTTTCAAATACTCCACCTCATCGTCCAACATATAATATATGGAGGAATTTTGAGTCTCTATCTTTTTATCCTTTTCTTTCAGACACAAAGGAGAATTCCATTCAAATTCCAAACTGCCCTCATCGGTTACAACATCTTGCATATTGTTGAGAATTATCTTGTAACCTATACGATAGTCATCTCCTCGCAAAGTATAGCGATATTCCAAATATTGTTTGTTGTTTTTTATAAAATCATTGTTGGATATATTGAGAGTATCGGGTTTGTTTGGTATCAATCGTAGGGAAACAATTAAAGAATCTTTGCCACTGACCTTTAAAGGTGTTTTTGAATCATATAATTTATTGTTTACAAAAACTTTAAAATTCAAATCCTCTGTATTTACCACAGTAGAGCCCAAGGTCAGATGTAACCCGTATTTATTGCCTTCACTGGTAAAGAATCTTACTTGATGTTTTTTGTCGTAAGCAACGTAATCTTTCAGCGTTACTTGGGAAATCATACCTCCTTTGGTGCTGATATCGGCTTTGAAAACATCATTTTCCAATACAATGTTTTCACTTTTTTCATTAACGCAATAAGAAAAAACAGAATATTTTTCCGTTATTATCTTGTTGAGTTCCATTTTTGCCGAATCATTCTCATTTGCTATGGCTCTCAAAGAGTCTATTTCTGTTTGCTCCGTATTGGCAAGGAGTTTTGTATTTCTTTCTGTGGCTTGTTTCTGAATTTTTGCAATAGAGTCTTGATAACGTTTTTGTGCTTGTTTTTGCTCTTCGCTCGGACGGTTAAGTAAACTAAAAACCACGAAAACCAAACATATTAACACCAGACCTATTATAGATTTCTTGTCCATTTAGTATGATTTTTTTATTTTTTTAAAGTTGCAAAGATAATGCTTTTCCTCTAATAAAGCCTTATTTTACGAAGGTAAATTTTGGGAAAAGCGGTTTTTTGTCAGTATTGTTCGTTTTCGTTAGGAAAGTTACCTGACTTTACATCTGCGGAATATTGTTTTACGGCTGAGCATATTTCATTTCCCAAAGACATATATCTTCTTAAAAAACGTGGTGAAAAATCCTGTGTTATTCCCAACATATCGTGCAGAACAAGCACTTGACCATCCGTATATTTTCCTGCTCCTATGCCTATGGTTGGAATGGTCAATTCATCGCTTATTTGTTTTGCCAATAGAGCTGGAATTTTTTCCAAAACTATAGCAAAGCAACCTGCTTGTTCCAAGGCTTTGGCATCGGCAATAATTTTTTCTGCCTCATTTTCTTTTGTAGCTCTGACTGTATAGGTACCAAACTTGTTAATGCTTTGGGGAGTAAGCCCCAAATGCCCCATAACGGGAATACCCGCTGAAAGTATTCTGTTTACACTTTCCAAAATTTCTTGTCCTCCTTCAAGTTTGATAGCGTTTGCTGCGGTTTCTTTCATTATTCTTATAGCGGAGGAGAGAGCCATTTTGCTATTTCCCTGATAAGAACCAAAAGGCATATCCACAGTTACCATAGCACGCGATACTCCTCTTACCACAGAGGCTGCATGGTATATCATTTCATCCAAAGTAATTGGCAATGTGGTCTCATATCCGGCCATAACATTTGCAGCACTGTCTCCCACAAGAATAACATCTATATTTGCTGCATCCACAAGTTTTGCCATAGAATAATCATAGGCGGTTATCATTGATATTTTTTCACCTTTCAAGGTCATGTTACCCAAAGTATGAACGGTAACTTTTTTTAAAGTATTTTGTTTTGCTACAGACATAAAATTGTTCCCAATATTATAAAAATACAAGTTGCAAAAGTATAAATTTTTAATAAAAGCGAGTGTAATGTTGTAATAAAATATATTTTTTGCTTTTTTTTTACCTATCTGAAAGAGGTAAAAAACAGCAAAATCGGTTTACTGAAAATCAATAAGTTACAAAATAAATTTTTGCACGCGTTTGGTCAGGTCATAGAATCTTCGTAACTTTGCATAGAGAAATACCCCTATCACAAAAATCCCAATTTTTATCCTTGTAACTATTTGATAATCAGTAAAAACGAAACGGCGTTTTATTTTATCGAATCGCCGATTCGTCGAAATGAAACGCCGATTCATTTTCATAAAACGGGCAAAGAAAAAATTTTTTCTTCAAAAAACCGCTCGAAAATGCTGAAAATGACCATTTTTGCCCGATTTTGACCCTTCGAAAAAGGTTAAGTAATTGATTATCAATTGTAGCACCCTTATTTTTGACTTATAAATGGCTATCAATTAAATTTCAGGCACAGCCTGTTTTATAAGGGCAAAGCCACTACTTTTCGGCTCTTTCTCAGCCTGTTTTCCGTAGGGCAAAGCCTTTATTTTCTTATGTTTTTTTTATGGGTTAAAATAGGTTGTAATAAGTTAGCGTAGGTTAGAATAAGGGCAAAAATATATAAAACAGTCTATGGCTGTCAATATATTTTTATCTTTTCTTAAATAATAATTTTTGCTTTGTTGCGTTGATAAACTGAGTTTTCTTTTAATCTTAAAAAATAAATATCATTTATAATGAAAATACTTGTTTTAAATTGTGGCAGTTCGTCAATTAAATATCAATTAATAGATATTAAAAATGACGATGAATCAGAATTATTAGCCAAAGGTCTTTTGGAAAGAGTCGGTTCTGAAAACGGAGAATTTACACACAAGGCAAACGGAGAAAAACATTATGAACAATTGCCTATTGCTGACCATAAGGCAGGAATAAACATTGTTTTGAAAGCACTTGTTGATAATAAACTTGGGGTTATCAAATCCATAGACGAAATAGAAGCCTGTGGACACAGAGTAGCACATGGTGGAGAAAAATTTACGACAAGTGTTCTTGTAAACCAAGAGGTTAAGGACAATATTAGAAAACTTATTCCTTTGGCTCCGTTGCACACTCCGGGCAATCTTGCGGGTATAGAGGCTATGGAGAGTTTGCTTCCGGGTAAGCCTCAGGTTGCGGTTTTTGATACTGCTTTTCATCACACAATGCCAAAAGAGGCTTTCCTTTATGGTATTCCATACGAATATTATGAAAAGGATAAAATACGTCGCTATGGTTTTCACGGCACATCTCATCGTTATGTTGCTCCAAAGGCAGCCAAAATGGTGGGTATGGATATAAATAACAGCAAAATTATTTCTTGTCATTTGGGTAGCGGTGCTTCTGTATGTGCCGTAAAAAATGGTAAGAGTATAGATACCTCTATGGGCTTTACTCCTTTGGAGGGTTTGGTTATGGGAACAAGATGCGGTGATTTGGATGTCGGAGTGGTCCTTTACATAGCACAAAAAGAGGGTTGGAATTACGAGCAAGTCAACAATTTCCTAAATAAGCAATGTGGCTTAAAAGGACTTACAGGCGGTCTTGTGGATATGAGAGATATAATGGCTGCAAAGCGAGAAGGCAAAGAAAGAGAGGGTAATGCTTTTGATGTTTTTGCTTACAGGGTAAAAAAATATATAGGAGCCTATGCGGCAGCAATGAACGGAGTGGATATTATTTTATTTACCGGCGGTATAGGAGAAAATGCTTGGTGGCAAAGACAAGAGATTTGCAATGGTTTGGACTATTTGGGCGCTCATATAGACAGAGAAGTTAATGAACAAACAGCAGGTAAAGATGGTATAATATCAACATCGGAAAGCAAAGTGAAAATACTTTCTGTAACTACAGATGAAGAGTACGTTATTGCAAAAGATACCTACGAACTTGCAAAATAAATGAAAATAATAGGTAAAATAATTCTTAAACTTGGCGGTTTTCATCTCCAATCTTCTTTTAGTGAGGAGATGAAAAACGCTGTTATCATAGAAGCCCCTCATACAAGTATGTGGGACTTTGTATGGGGAAGAGCAGGGCTTTGGGCTTTGGGTGTAAAGTGTCATTTTCTCATTAAAAAGGAATTGTTTTTCTTTCCGCTCAATTTTATTTTGAGAGGTTTGGGTGCGGTGCCTGTGAATAGAGGTAAAGACGGTAAGGGCTTTTTTGACGAAATAGTAAAACAGTTGCAAACGAAAAAGAACTTTTCTTTAGTACTTACTCCCGAGGGCACTCGAAAAGCAAACCCGAATTGGAAAAAAGGCTTTTACTTTATCGCCCAACAAAGTGAAAAGCCTATATTTTTGGCTTGGATAGATTATAAAAAAAAGACTTGTGGAGTAAATAAAGAAAATAAGATTATTCCATCAGGCAATTACAACGAAGATTTTCAACAGATAAGAGCATTTTACAAAAATATTAATGCCAAACATCCAGAAAACTTCAAAGTTTAAAAAAAGCTATAATTTTATTTTGGGAATTATAGTAACATATAAAAGGTGTGGTTAAAACAATTATGGAAAAAAATGAACTGAGTTATTGGTATGTACTAAAAACTATTTTCTCTCGTGAGATTAAGGTAAAACAATTGTTGGATGAGAGAAATATAAAGGCTTTCATACCGATGCAATATAAAGTAAGACAAAAAGAGGGGAAAAAAATAAAAGTATTGGAACCGGCAATAAGAGATTTGATATTTGTTTATGCACAAAAAACGGATATAGAGCAGTTTAAAAAAGAATTGTCTATAAATTATGGTTTTGAGGCTTATTTTTTAACGAGGAAAAAGGGTATGAAAAGAATTATAGAAACCATACCTGAGAAGCAAATGCATGATTTTATAGAGGTAGCAAATCAATTGCAAGGAGATGCTTTGTATTTTCATCCCGAAGAATTGGAATTAAACAAGGGCACAAAAGTAAGGGTTATTGGTGGTTGTTTTGATGGTATAGAGGGAGTGCTGTTGAGAGTGAAAGGTAAGAGATGTAAGCGTATAGTAATAGAAATACCGGGTGTTGCCGTAGCTGCTTCCTACATAGAACCCGACCTTATAGAAGTGATAAAAGATTAGGATAAAATGGATGCAAAAGATATAGAAATAATGGCTCCCGTTGGAAGTTATGAGAGCCTTATGGCTGCCATTGAAGCAGGAGCAAACAGTGTGTATTTTGGTGTAGGGCAGTTGAATATGAGAAGTGCCTCGGCTAACAATTTTACATTGGAAGACCTTAAACGTATCTGTGAAATAGCCAAACAAAATAATGTAAAAACATATTTGACTTTGAATACGGTTATCTATGATGAGGAAATAGAATATATGCACAGAGTGGTGGATAGTGCAAAGGCAAATGGAGTATCTGCCATTATAGCCTCTGATATGTCGGTTATTTCATACGCAAATAGCATAGGGATGGAAATACATCTTTCAACCCAATGCAACATTACCAATTATGAGGCTGTAAAATATTATTCTCAATTTGCAGACGTAATAGTTACGGCAAGAGAACTTTCTTTGGACAAGGTGAAAACCATAATAGACCGCATAAAACAAGAAAATCTTAGAGGACATTCGGGAGAACTTCTTAGAATAGAATGTTTTGTGCATGGTGCATTGTGTATGGCTGTTTCCGGCAAATGTTATATCAGTTTGGACAATGCCAATAGGAGCGCCAATAGGGGGGCTTGTTTGCAATTTTGTCGCCGTCCTTATAAGGTTACCGATATGGATGGAGGTACGGAGTTGATGGTGGATAATCAATATATAATGTCGCCTAAGGATTTGAAAACTTTGGATTTTATTGGCAAGATTATAGAGGCTGGAGTGAGGGTATTTAAGATTGAGGGTAGAGGTCGTTCGCCTGAATATGTTAAGATAGTAACAAGAACTTATAGAGAGGCTGTAAATGCATGGTGTGAGGGGAGTTGGAGCGAGGAAAAACTCGCTAAGTGGAACGAGGATTTAAAACGGGTTTATAATAGAGATTTTTGGGACGGTTATTATCTTGGACGAAGAGTAGGAGAGTGGTCTGAAAAGTATGGCAGTAAAGCCACAACAACAAAAATATTCATAGGTACGGTTACCAATTATTTTAAAAATCTTGGCGTTGCGGAAATTAGAATGGAAAGTGGCGAATTGAATTTAAATGATGAAATATATATAATAGGACCTACCACTGGCGTTTATGAGGGTGTGGCTTCTGAGATAAGAGTAGATTTGAAACCTGTGGAAAAAACCATAAAGGGCGAATTGTTTTCCATGCCGACAACTTCTCTCGTAAGACGCAATGACAAACTTTATTTGATTAAAACCAACAACATATAAATATGTCAACGATATTTTTGGAATTGAGGTTGCTTTGATATAAGTTTTTTATAAGTTACAATAGGTTACAACAAGTCGGCATAAGTTAAGATAACTCAAAATATTGTTTTCTCATCAACTTATGCCGACTTATTTACAACCTGTATTATATATTTGCTTTCTTAGAATCTTTCTTTATGCATAAGCATTGCTTTGCCTATGATGGCTTGTTTGCCTTCGGCATCTTGTAAAATACATTCTATTACTCCGCGATGTTTTTCTTGATTTACTTCCAAAACCTTGAAACACGCTTTGTATTCTTTTTCCACAAAAACTGGAGCCCTGAAACTCATTTCCTGCATCATATAAACGGTGCCTTCGCCCGGCCACATTGTACCAAATACTCTTGAAAATACAGCCCCTGCAAAAAAACCATGTACTATACATTGTCCAAAAGGAGTATTTTTTGCGTATTCTTGGTTGATATGTATAGGGTTGTTGTCGCCGGATATTTCCGCAAATTTTTCTACATCTTTTTGATGATACTTAACCTCAAAGGAATAAGTATCTCCTACTTTAATTTTTTCCATAAAACTTTATTTTTTCAAATATTCTTGCAATAATTTTTCTATATACTTGCCTATAACGTCAAATTCTATATTTACAACACTTCCTTTTTGGAATGTGTGAAAATTTGTGTGTTCATAGGTGTAAGGTATAATGGAAACCGAAAACATATCCTTTTGCGAATCTACCACAGTAAGACTTACCCCGTTGACACAAATAGACCCCTTTGGGACAGTGATATGCTCATTGTTTTTGTAGGTGAAAAAATATCTCCACGACCCTTTTTCATCCACTACATCAATACATTCTGCTGTGGTGTCCACGTGTCCCTGAACTATATGACCGTCAAACCTTCCGTCCATAAGCATACTTCTTTCTACATTGACCTCACTGCCTACTTTCCACGAGGAAAGGTTGGTTTTGTCCATGGTTTCTTTCATGGCTGTAACAACATATTGATTCTTTTCCTTGTATAGTTTGACAACTGTAAGACAACAACCATCATGAGCAAAACTTTGGTCAATGTGTAGTTCCTTGGCTATACTGCACTCAAGAGTAAAGTGAAAATTGGTTTCCTCTTTTTCTATTTTAATAACCTTTGCGGTGTTTTCTATAATTCCTGTAAACATAAACTCTTCTTTTTTTACTTCTGCAAAAATACAAAAATAAACAACATACTCTTTTTATAGAAAAGGAAAATTGCAACTAATAGATAAAAAAAATTGTTATTTACTATTTTATTATTACTTTTGTAGGTTGAAAAATGGAGTTAAAATCTGCGAAATAAAAAGATAGATTTAGTACAAAATATAGCAATATTTTTTTAAACAATTATAATAACACAATGGCTAAAGAAAAAAAATTCTTAACTTGTGATGGAAATGAGGCAGCAGCACATGTGGCCTATATGTTTAGTGAATGTGCGGCTATTTATCCTATCACTCCATCTTCTCCTATGGCGGAACACGTTGATGAGTGGGCTGCAAATGGAAGAAAAAATTTGTTTGATGAAACTGTTAAATTGGTAGAAATGCAATCTGAGGCAGGTGCTGCAGGTGCTGTTCACGGTGCTTTGCAAGCAGGTGCTTTGACAAGTACTTTCACTGCTTCTCAGGGTTTGTTGCTTATGATACCTAATATGTATAAGATTGCAGGTGAAATGTTGCCGGGTGTTTTTCACGTTACGGCAAGAACGATAGCCTCTCATGCACTGAGCATTTTTGGAGACCATAGCGATGTTTATGCTTGCAGGCAGACGGGTTTTGCTATGCTTTCTTCTGCATCTGTACAGGAGGCAATGGACTTGGCAGGTGTGGCTCACCTTTCTGCTATAAAAGGAAGAATACCTTTTATGCACTTCTTTGATGGTTTCCGTACCTCACACGAAATACAAAAAATAGAGGCTTTATCAAATGAAGATATGATGCCTTTGGTTGATTGGGATGCAATAAAAAGATATAAGGACAATGCTCTTAACCCTGACCACCCTGTAACAAGAGGAACGGCACAAAACCCTGATGTTTTCTTCCAAGCAAGAGAAGCGATAAATCCTTATTATGAGGCTATACCAGATATAGTTAATTACTATATGCAGGAAATAGGCAAAATAACAGGTCGTACGCATAAACCTTTTGAATATTATGGAGCAGAGGACGCAGAGAACGTAATCATAGCAATGGGTTCTGTATGCGATACCATAAAAGAAACAATAGACTATTTGGCAACAAAAGGCAAGAAACTTGGACTCGTAACAGTACATCTTTATCGTCCTTTCTCACCAAAATATTTACTTAATGTTTTGCCTAAGGGTGTAAAGAGAATTTGCGTGCTTGACCGTACAAAAGAATGTGGAGCAACAGGAGAACCGTTGTATTTGGATGTTACAGAGGTTGTAAAAAATCAGTGTAATTGTAAAGAGAAACCATTGATTATAGGTGGTCGTTACGGATTGAGTTCAAAGGATACTACTCCTGCTCAAATTTTGGCTGTTTATGAAAATCTTGTATCAGCAACACCAAGAAATCAATTCACCGTTGGTATAGTGGATGATGTAACAAACCTTTCTTTGAATGTAGGCGAGGAGGTTTCTATGGCTTCGGCTGGAACTTTTGAGGCTAAATTCTATGGTTTGGGTGCAGATGGTACGGTTGGTGCCAACAAAAACTCTATAAAGATAATAGGCAATAATACAAACAAATATTGTCAGGCTTATTTTTCATACGATAGTAAAAAATCCGGTGGTTTCACCTGCTCACACCTTCGTTTTGGTGACAGCGTTATTCGTTCTCCTTATTTGGTAACAACACCTGATTTTGTTGCTTGTCATGTATTTTCTTATTTGCGTCAATACGAAGTGCTTAAAGGAATAAAGAAAAACGGAACTTTCCTATTGAACTCTATGTATGACGCAGCGGAGACTATTAAGCATATGCCAAATAAGGTTAAGAAAATATTGGCAGAGCAAGATGTTAATTTCTATATCATCAACGCTACAAAGATAGCCGAAGAAATAGGTCTTGGCAATCGTACAAATACTATTCTTCAAAGTGCTTTCTTTAAAATTTCGGGTGTTATTCCTTACGATTTGGCTGTGCAGAAAATGAAAGAAGCCATAGTTAAATCATACGGCAAAAAAGGTGAGAACATCGTTAATATGAATTACGCTGCTGTTGATAGAGGAGCAGACGTAACAAAGGTTGAGGTGGAAAAATCTTGGGCTGATTTGGACGCAAATGCAGATGTCAAAGCCAACAACCATCCTGACTTTATAAAGAATGTTGTAGATGTAATCAATGCACAAGAGGGTGATTCTCTGCCTGTAAGTGCTTTTGTAGGAAGAGAAGACGGTACTTTCCCTAATGGTACCTCCAAATACGAAAAAAGAGGTATAGCCTCTCATGTTCCTGAGTGGGTGCCTCAAAATTGTATTCAATGTAATCAATGTGCTTTGGTTTGTCCTCACGCAGCCATTCGTCCGTTTCTAATCAATGAACAAGAAGAAACAATGCTCCCTTCAAATACAGAAACCATCAAGGCTATGGGTAAGGAGTTTGCAGGTTTGAAATTCCGTATGCAAGTTTCTCCTTTGGATTGTACGGGATGTGGCAACTGCGTAGATGTTTGTCCTGCAAAGACAAAAGCTTTGGAAATGAAGCCTATGAAAGAGGACAATGCAGATAAAGAGCGTTGGGATGTAATGATAGAAAAAATATCAAACAAAGCAACTTTGACCGATATAACAAAGAATATCAAAAATTCTCAATTTGCACAACCTTTGTTTGAGTTCTCCGGTGCTTGTGCAGGTTGCGGAGAAACTCCATACGTTAAACTTATTTCTCAATTGTTTGGCAGTAGAATGATGGTTGCCAATGCTACGGGCTGTTCTTCCATTTATTCTGCTTCTTGTCCTTCTATGCCTTACACAACAGATGCCAATGGCAGAGGTCCTGCTTGGGCAAATTCTTTGTTTGAGGACTTTGCGGAATTTGGTCTTGGTATGGCAACGGCAACTCGCAAAATGAGAGACAGGGTTGAAAATCTTATGCGTAAAGGTTTGGAATGCAACAAATGTTCCGCAGAAGAAAAAGCCTTGTTCCAAAAATGGATAGACAACCGTGAAGATGCAAAAGCAACAGAGGAGATTTATAATGAACTTGTACCTATGTTGGAAAAATGTGGCTGTGATATTTGCACTCGTTTATATGAAAATCGTCAGTTCATTATCAAAAAATCTCAATGGATAATAGCAGGAGACGGAGCAGCATACGACATTGGTTACGGTGGTTTAGACCATGTGATAGCAAGTGGAGAAAATGTTAATATTCTTGTTGTTGATACAGAGGTTTATTCCAACACAGGCGGTCAGGCTTCAAAGGCTACTCCTGTAGGAGCAATAGCAAAATTTGCAGCCTCCGGCAAGAGAGTAAAGAAAAAAGACCTTGGTATGATAGCGACAACTTACGGTTACGTTTATGTGGCACAAGTAGCAATAGGAGCAAACCCTGCACAATATATCAAGGCTTTGCGTGAGGCTGAGGCATATGATGGTCCTTCTCTAATCATTGCTTATGCTCCTTGTATCAATCATGGTATAAAGGCTGGTATGGGCAAAACTCAGGCAGAACAAAAGAAAGCCGTTGAGTGTGGTTATTGGCATTTGTGGAGATACAATCCAACTTTGGCTTCTGAGGGTAAAAATCCATTTACATTGGATAGCAATGAACCAGATTGGAGCAAATTCCAAGAATTTATTGACGGAGAAGTGCGTTACAATTCTTTGAAAAAAGCCTTCCCTCAAGAAGCAGCGGAGTTGTTTAAAGCCTCTCAGGCAAATGCTCTTTGGAGATACAATTCTTACAAGCGTATGGCGGCAATGAATTGGGAAGAATAGAAATTAAAATGTTATTTTGTTAATAGTTTTACCACTATCCACAATTAAAAAAAATTGTGGATAGTTTTTTTACAACCTATTTCAATATATTATAACCGTTAGAAAAAAGGAAATAAAAATTTAATTGTTTTTATTTGCTTAGTTTAAGGAAAGATTATAATTTTGACAAAGATTTTATAGTTGTATATTTTTAGAAAGAGTGATGAAAGAAATATTTTTTAACAAGAACGAACTGCTTAACTTGGAATTTTCATTGAATAGGGAAATATTGCGTGCAAATATGTCCAATGCTTACGCTTGTACAACATTGGCAGGATGTAATACGAGAAAATATCACGGCTTGCTTATAGTACCTCAGCCCAAAATAGATAATGAAAATCACGTTTTACTCTCTTCGTTGGACGAAACGGTAAAGATTAATGACAATTATTTTCATCTTGCTTTGCACAGATATAAAAACGGAATTTATTACCCTAAGGGACACAAATATTTAGAATCTTATTATTTGAAAAATCTGCCCATAACCACTTATAGAATAGGAGATGTTGTGCTTACCAAAGAAATGCAGGTACAACAACGTAGAGACAGACTATTAATTAAATACACTTTAAAGGAATCACCGGTAAAAATAGTTTTACAACTTCAACCTTTGCTTGCTTTTAGACAGGTGCATAAACTTATGCACAGAACAGACAATATAAATTCTTCTTACAAAAAAGTAGAAAACGGAGTCAGTTTTCATTTGTTTGAGCAATACACTCCTTTGTTTATACAGTTTTCCAAACAATTTACATACGAGCATAAGCCAGATTGGTACTATGATTTTGAATACATACAGGAGAAGGAGCGAGGTTATGATTACATAGAGGACTTGTTTATGCCCGGAACTTTTTTTGTGGAATTAAAACAGGGGGAAAGTATTTATCTTTCTTGCGGTATAGAAGAGGGAAGCAATCCGTTTTTGTTGAGTAGTGATTTTAAAAGAGAGGAAAGAAATCGTTTTGACATCAACAATATGGAAGATGTTTTGAAACGAGCGGCGCGTATGTTTTTTTGTAAGGATGGAATGGATTGGAATATAATTGCAGGCTTTCCTTGGTTTGGACGTTGGGGTAGAGATACTTTTATTTCTTTGCCGGGTCTGTGTTTGGCTGTTGAGGATATGGGTATGTTGTTGAAAGTAACCGATACAATGTTAAAAGACTATCGGGATGGTTTGTTTCCTAATATAGGCAAGGGAACAAATGTGGCTTATAATAGTGCTGATACTCCTTTATGGTTTTTCTGGTGTTTGCAGCAATATGTTAAAATCACAAAAGATGAGGACAAAGTATGGAAGAAATACGGTAAAATAATGAAATCCATACTCAAAATCTTTGAACAAGGTACGGGTAATATAAGAATGGACAGCAATTATTTGCTTTGGCAAGGAGAAGAGGGTAAGGCTTTGACTTGGATGGATGCCATAATAGACGGCGTTCCTGTAACCCAACGCAAGGGCTACGCTGTGGAAATAAATGCTTTGTGGTATAATGCTGTGATGTTTACAAGAAGTTTGGCAGAAAAAAATTGTGATGATGCTTTTTTGAGAGAGTGGGATGATTTTGCAAGTGCGTTTCCTTCAGAATTTAAATTCATGTTTTGGTCAAAAGAAAAGGGCTATTTGGCAGACTGTACGGATGGTATAAACAAAGATTTTTCTGTAAGACCAAATATGATATTTGCAGTTTCTTTGGAATACTCTCCTTTGAGTGAAAAAATTAAACAACTTATAGTGGAAAAAGTTAGAAAAGAATTGCTCACTCCTCGAGGTTTGAATACGCTTTCCCCAAAAGATGAAAAATATATAGGATATTATTTTGGCAATCAACAACAAAGAGACCGTGCTTATCACAATGGTACAGTGTGGCCATGGTTGTTGGGTGCATTTTGTGAGGCTTATCTGAAAATTTATCAAAAGGAAGGCATACGTTTTGTAGAACAGATATATAATGGTTTTGAGAATGTGTTGTGTGATTATTGTGTGGGTAGTATTGCAGAGGTTTATGACGGCAATCCTCCTTTTAAAGCGGGAGGAAGCATTTCTCAGGCTTGGAGCGTGGCAGCGTTGGTAAGGGTAAAATATTTATTGGATTGTTATAAGAATTCTTAGTGTTTTTGCAGTGTTTATAAAACAATAAAGAAATGAAACTATAGGAGAATGAATATGAAGGTATTAATGTTTGGTTGGGAATTTCCTCCTCATATTTCCGGAGGCTTGGGTACTGCGTGTTTTCGTATCACGGAAGGCTTGGTAAAACAAGGTGTGGAGGTGCTTTTTGTTGTTCCACACAGATTTGAGGACGAAAAGGAAAATGGTTCTAAAATATTGGGAGCCAATGAGGTAAAATTTAAGGTGTCTTCTCCTGATGCTGTTTTGAATTATCCTGTACTGAAAAAATATTTTAACAATCTTTCTTTTATAGAAGTTAATTCTCGGCTTGTGCCATATATAGGTGGACAAGATTACTATAATATAAAACACTATCAACAAACGCAAAACTATTGGGAAACCAAAACTTCAGCCATAACAACCAAGGACGCTATGGATTTTAGAAGTTTTGATTTTCTCGGAGGTTATGGGGAAAATCTAATGGATGAGGTGGAAAAATATGCTCTTGTTGCCACCCAAATAGCAAAGGATTATGATTTTGATGTTATACACGCTCACGATTGGCTTACCTATAAGGCGGGAATAGTGGCAAAGAAGATAAGTGGCAAGCCTTTGATTGTACATGTACATGCAACAGAATTTGACCGTAGCGGAGAAAATGTTAATCAACTCGTTTATGATATAGAGAAAGAAGGTATGACAGAGGCTGACCATATCATAACAGTAAGCAATTATACCAAACGAATAGTGGTCAATCGTTACGCACAGCCTTTGCAAAAAATTACTACTGTATACAATGGCATAGAAGAGCAAGAAACAAGGATAAAAAGACTTCCAAACCCCTTTAATAAAAAAATAGTAACCTTTCTTGGTAGAGTTACTTTTCAAAAGGGTCCCGATTATTTTGTAGAAGCGGCAGAAAAGGTTATAAAAAAAGACCCTAATATTATTTTTGTACTTGCCGGTAGCGGAGATATGCTTAATCGTATGATAGCCTTAGTTGGCAAAAAACGTATATCCAAGAATTTTTTCTTTACAGGTTTTCTTAGAGGAAAGGATGTGGAAAGAATGTTTAGAATGAGTGATGTTTATGTAATGCCTTCTGTTTCGGAACCTTTTGGTATTTCTCCTTTGGAGGCAATGAGAGAAGGTGTGCCTACAATTATAAGCAAACAAAGTGGAGTTAGCGAGGTGGTTTCTTATGCCATAAAAGTGGACTTTTGGGATATTGATGCTATGGCAGATGCAATATATTCTTTGACACACTATCCAGCAATTAGCAATATGATAAAGAAAAATGCCTCAGAACAATTACATACAATCAATTGGGACAAAGCAACAAAGGAAATATTGGATATTTATAACCAAATAAGTTGTTAAGGAAAGAGTTTAGAATTTAAAAAAAATTAAAAAAGTATGAAAAACATTTGTTTTTATTTCCAAGTACATCAACCTTTTAGATTAAGAACTTATAGATTTTTTGATATAGGAGAAAGTCATCATTATTACGATGATGTTCAAAATCGTTGGCTATGTAGACGTATTGCGGACAAATGTTATTTGCCAATGAATGCTCTTTTGTTGGAATTGATAAACAAATATAATGGGAAATTCAAGGTTGCTTTTTCCATTACAGGAACGGCTTTGGAGCAATTCATGGAATATACCCCGGAGGTGATTGATTCTTTTCAAAAGTTGGTAAAGACGGGCTGTGTAGAACTTTTGGGAGAAACATATATGCACTCATTGGCGGCTTTGAAAAGTGAGAAAGAATTTGAAGCACAAGTAAAAATGCATACTGCTTTGATGCAAAAACTTTTTGATGTTACTCCAACAATATTCAGAAATACCGAACTTATATATTCCGACGAAATCGGCAGAATGGTGAGTCGTTTGGGCTTCAAGGCTCAATGTATAGAGGGTGCAAAACAATTGTTGGCTTGGAGAAGTCCAAACTATGTTTATCAACATAGAGACCATAATGGGCTGAAACTTCTTTGTAAAAACTTTCAACTTTCAGACGATATTGCCTTTAGATTTTCACAACATTCTTGGGCTGAGTTTCCTTTGACAACAGAAAAATTTGTTTCGTGGCTCAATGCAATAGACAACCCTGAGTGTATTAACTTGTTTATGGATTATGAGACTTTTGGTGAGCATCAATGGAAAGAAACAGGAATATTTGAATTTATGAAGTATTTGCCCGAAAAGGTATTTGCCAACAGTGATTTTGGTTTTGCTACTCCTTCTGAAGTTGCTCAAAACTGCGAAGCCAAGGATATACTTTCTTCTATTTCTCCTATTTCGTGGGCAGATGAGGAAAGAGATATTTCTGCTTGGTTGGGCAATGATATACAAAACGATGCTTTCAATCAAATATATGAGTTGGAAGATATTGTAAAGCAAACTAATAATCCTGATTATCTAAACGTTTGGCGACATTTGCAAACTTCGGACAATTTTTATTATATGTGTACCAAATGGTTTTCGGACGGAGATGTACACAAATACTTCAATCACTATTCTTCGCCATACGAGGCTTATACCAACTATATGAACATACTAAGCGACTTTCGCCTCTGCGTAGAAAAGAAATAGTTATTAGAACTCTTAAAATAATACATATATTTTAAAGGAATGTTTTTGTGATAAATAATGCTACAAAAAAATAAAAGAGATGCTTTTTCTTTTTTTTTTAAAGCATCTCTTTTGTGTTAAATGAAAATTAAAAAACAATGCTATGTTTATAAAAAACAACAGCCCTTTCTATTGTAATTCATGGATAACCAAACCGGAGCGAAGTTTTGGCTCAAACCAAGTGGATTTTGGCGGCATAATATTGCCCGTGTCTGCTATTTCCATAAGTTGTTTCATACTTACAGGATAAAGAGCAAATGCAACCTTCATTTCTCCGCTATCAACTCTGCGTTTCAATTCACCCAAACCTCTTATACCTCCAACAAAGTCTATTCTCTTATCTCTTCTAAGGTCGGTAATTCCAAGCACTTTGTCCAAAACATTGGTTGAAAGTATGCTGACATCCAACACTCCAATAGGGTCGTTAGGGTTGTAGGTCCCTTGTTTTGCAGTAAGTTTGTACCAGTTGCCTCCAAGATACATGGAGAAAGTATGCAAACTTTCCGGTTTGTAAATATCAGCACCCATTTTTTCAACGTCAAAGGTTTCCGCTACTTTCTTTATAAACTCTTCTTCGCTCAAGCCGTTCAAATCCTTAACCACTCTGTTGTAATCTATGATGGTCAATTGATTTGCAGGGAAAATAACCGCCATAAAGTAGTTGTATTCCTCATTTCCTGTGTGGTTAGGGTTTTTTGCTCTGCGTTCTTGTCCTACTCTTGCAGCGGCAGCAGTGCGATGATGTCCGTCTGCCACGTAAAGATAAGGTATATCATTGTTGAAAATTTCTTCTATGCGTTTGATTGTGGCCTTGTCGTTTATTACCCAAAAAGTGTGACCAAAACCATCATCACTTCCGATGAAGTCATAAACAGGCTTTTCATTCTTTACAATTTTTTCTACTATGGAGTTTATCTCCTCATTATCCGGATAAGCGAAGAAAACAGGCTCAACATTTGCGTTTGTTATATTAACATGCACCATACGTCCGTCTTCTTTGTCTTTACGGGTAAGTTCGTGTTTTTTGATTATACCGTTGAAATAATCATCAACATGAGTACAACCTACTATACCATATTGAGTCTTGCCATTCATTGTTTGTGCATAGATATAAAGTTTTTCTTCACCATCTTGCACCAACCAACCATTTTTTTTGAATTTGGCATAATTTTCAACAACTTTCTCAAAAACCTCAGGAGCATCATCAGCCGTTCCCGGAGCCAAATCTATTTCTGCCTTAGTTACATGAAGTAAAGAATAAGGATTATCTTTTGCTCTTTCTCTTGCTTCTTCGGAGTCCATTACATCGTAAGGCAAAGAAGAAAGTTTGGTAACTATATCTTGTGGTGGGCGAAACCCTTTAAATGCTTTTACTCTTGCCATAATTTTTATCTCTTTAAAATGATTTATTTTCAATTGTTTTAATTGTTTGCAAAAATACTGATTTTTCCAATTCTGACAATGTTTTATATGTTTTTTGTACGCTGAAAGATGAAAAAAATTCTAACTTTGCAAAAAATATACTTATGATAGACACAATACTTAAAAGAAGTTCTGTAAGGAGATATACAGATAAGGAAATAAGCAAAGAAGATTTGGATACGATAATAAGAGCAGGCTTTGCAGCACCAACTTCTCACAACAGCAGACCGTGGCACTTTATCGTTTTGGACGATAAGGAATTGATGAAAAACATAGGGCAAAATATGGAATATGCTCATATGATAGAATTTGCCAATAAGGCTATAATTGTCTGTGGTGATGTTAACATTGCTTCGGAATGCTGGATGTTGGACTGTTCTGCGGCAAGCGAAAATATTCTTCTTGCAGCCGAAACACTTGGTATAGGAGCCTGCTGGACGGCTGTATATCCTTATAAAAACAGGGAAGATGTTGTAAAAAGATTTATACCTTCTTTGCCTGAAAATATTAAGACCTTGTGTATAATACCTTTGGGTTATCCTGCCAAACCCTCAAATATCAAAGACAAATACGATAAAACAAGAATACACAACAATTGTTTTTAAAAACCAAAACTCTGTATAAGCAATTATTACTTATACAGAGTTATCATTTTTTTTACAAATTACTATACTTTAATTTTTCAGTACAAATAAATCTTCGTTGATTTTAACGTGGAGAACATTTTTTGCATTGTTTATTACAATGTTATCTCCCTTTGTTGTTTCTATAAGAAAATAATTGTTTTCCTTTTTTATTGTTTTAAAAACATATTCTTTTCTCTCTTTATTTTGAGTTAAAATCAACTTATTCTCTTCTAAAACCATTTTTGCATCTTTCTTTGTGGGGACATTACTGACCAAATCACTGTATTTTATACCGAGACCTTGTGTTTGTTTGACTTTGACATTTGAAGTGTCTTTTGCCATTTCTTTCAAATCACTAAGCCTTATCCCTATGGTGTCCCTATGCGAAATGATTCCTTCCGTATTCTTTTCCATATTTTCCAATATAGAATACTCTCCTATGAAATCTCTTAATTCCTGTGCATTAACACACAAGGAAAAGATAACAACAATAAGCAACAAACTGATTCTTTTCATAAGTCCTTAAATTTAAATATTAAAATTTGTTTTTTGCAAAAATAGCTGTTTATTTTTTATAAAACAATTTTTTTTAATAAATTTAATAAAAAAAATATATAAAATATTGATTAGTAGGTGGTTTTTAATATTTGTATAGCGGAGTTTTTTTTTATCTTGCCCATATTTATAACTTATGTTAACTTATAAAAATATATCAAAAAGTAGATGCTCCGCCCTTATACCAACTTATTATAAATTATAATAACCTATGCTAACCCATAAAAAAAAGCCAAAATAATGGCTTTGCCCTTATAAAACAGGCTGAATTTGAGGCAAAAAATATTTTTTTTGAAAATTTAGTTGATGGTTACTAAAAGTTAAAAAATAAGGGTGCTACTATTGATTATCAGCGAGTTAATCTTTTTCGAAGGGTAAAAAATGGCTTAAAATCAGCCTGTGGCTGTGGTTTTCAGCGTTTTCGA
>CAZITO010000013.1:0-30790 GCA_964542225.1 uncultured Bacteroidaceae bacterium
AATTTAAATTAATCCAAACATATTGTATTATATATTGTGGAGTATGGAATAAAGGTATTTGTATATACATCTTTCGGATGAGTTATTTATTATTATTCCTTATATTTTATTAAAATTTTTAATTATAAAATATTTTATCTTAACCTTTGCTAACTCACAAGAGAATATTATTTTTTAATAATTTTTTTGGTGGTTTGACCTGTTTTGGTAAGTATTTTTATAAGGTAAGTGCCTTGTGGGTAGTTGTTTAGAGATATTTTATGATTATAAGCGTTGATATTTTGTTTTGTATATAGGAGTTTGCCTTGTTCATCGTATAATTCTATGCTTTTCATCTTATAACCGCAATTAATATTCACCTCCTCAGTAGCAGGGTTCGGAAAAACATGGGTGATATCCGTAATATCTTTTAAGTCTTCTATTCCTACTTCATTTCCGTTATATGTTTCTGCATTCGGGTCATATTCCCCAAGTATAGGAAACAAATACACCATAGTTACCAATTCATCAGGTTTAGGGGTAGTATTTATATCCTGGTCAAAAATTTCCCATTTATCAGAGTTGTAATCTCTAATTAAAGGATACATATCTAAAGAAGATGGAGTACATAAAGTTGTCGCCATAATCGCTACTGGATCTGACAATTGATAATAATCATAATCTCCCATAATAGAATCTATACTGTGTAGCACAACATAAAACTTTCCTTTTATATTGATAGGTGTGTCAAATAAAACTTCTTTGTAACGTTCTGAGGTGTCATAAGCAACAGGGGGATAAAAATCAAAAACATTAACACTTCTAATTATTTCATTGTTAGCAGAATCTCTTAATTCTAAATAGTAGGGTATATCAGGACAATATTCCCTTCTGTACCAACAATATCCGGATAAACCTATAATGGTAATAGCAGTATCTGTTCTGTAAGGTTGTGCGTAGTCCTCTTTTACATTGCTACAATACAAAGAGGCAGGATCACCACAGCCTATAACACAATAGTACCCTCTATCTCTAAGTTCGTTGTCAAGTGAACTCTCCCCATACCATCCTATATCAAAATCAATAAAACAGTTGTTATCATTAGTCATAATTTCCGGTAAAAGATATTGGTCTTTGTATTGTCTGTTATCAGGTGCCGGCTCATACCATTGCCCTTGCACATAAGTAACAATAAATAATGTTACTAAAAATAATAATGTGTGTTTCATCTCTTTTTTGTTTTTTATATTGTTAAACTTAAATTTAAATTAATCCAAACATATTGTATTATATATTGTGGAGTATGGAATAAAGGGATATGTATATACATCTTTCGGATGAGTTATATAACCATAATTCATATTTCCAACAGGATTAGTAGGTTCAAAATGAGTATTAAACGTATATCTGTCATAACAAATATTCTGTGTGCTATATCTCCTATCAAACCAATACAACGTACCTGTATTAGCAGATTTACCGGCAACGATATAATACCTGTCATCATAGATTTCTATTCCATTAAGCACTTCTAAAAAAATATTGTCTTCAGGTACAATTACCAAAGAACTATAAGAATAGGCAGATGGTGTTATTAAAGGACGCAATTCATATATAGCATCTATACAACCCAATGGACCGTATACCGGATGGGTACAACCGTTAAAAATAGAATCCAATGATGTGTTTGCCAAAATATTTAAGATTTTATACTTTTCGTTATATTTCATATCTTTTAATATTGGTTTTCCAACAGTTGGAATTACTTGTGTATATAACAATTGCAAAGATGAAACATCTATAACAAAGGTATTTATCTTATGATTGGTAATTACAGAATATGTAAGTTCCGATTGAATAGCAGTAGTAACGCAGATAAGTTCGCTATCGTCTATGTTTTCAGCCAAAAAACAAGGTCTTCTTTTTTGAGGTCTTGCATCACCGGAGGTATAATCAAAACCATTATAAGAATATTGCCAAATTAAACTTTGACAATTTGACATATCGTTTTTCATATGTCGCATAACTCCAAACATTCGTGCATGAGTATTATTTTCCGAAAATATAACATCAACAGAGGTAGGAGTCTGTGTCAGCGTATGCAGTATATAGTTTTGAGTAGGATAAAGGTCATAGGTATTACTATTTAATTTATAATCAATACAAAAATATGTTCCCGTTGCACTATTTCCATGTCCATCATCACTTCCTAAGGCAACAACATTCATTGTTCCTAAAGCATTGTTATAAAAAACTTCCAACTCATATATAATGTTAGTTATCTGCATCATATCATAATAAAAAACTCCTCCATTAAATAAGTCATTAAAATTTGCCCACGCTATAAAGCCGATAGAGTTTCTTTTGCCGCAAAAATAAATTTCATCTTTATAAATAGTAAAATCATAAATTTCAAATCGTGAGGGTAATTCTGCGTATTCCACAGTGTTGGAACCTAACTTTGTTTGTGCAAAACAGTATCTGTTATTGTTTGTATTTCGACACAAAGTAATCATAATACTATCTGCATATTTTTTTACTTTTACTGTGTTTGCCTCAGGACTGATTGCACGAGATACTCTTTCGGAAGAGTTATTTATTATTCCTTGCATTTGGGCGAAAGCGTTGGTTTGCAAGCTTATAATAAGATGTGCTACGATAAAAAATAATAAGTGCTTTTTCATAATTTTATAAGATTTAATTAACGTTTTCATCTCAGACACAAAATTATAAAATATTTTAATACCTACCAAATATTTTAATAAAATTTTTTACTCACAAGAAAAATTATTTTAATTTATGCTAACTTATAACAACTTACCAAACTCCATAAAAGCAAACGAAATTAACGGCTCTGCCCTATGCTAACACAATCCATTATAACCTATCAAAAAGAGGCAAAAAATAGCAAAATCGGTTTACTGAAAATCAATAAGTTACAAAATAAATTTTTGCACGCGTTTGGTCAGGTTGTAAAATCTTCGTAACTTTGCATAGAGAAATACCCCTAAGCGAAAATTCCCATTTTTCATCCTTATAACTACTTGATAATCAATAAAAACGAAACGGCGTTTTATTTTATCGAAACGCCGATTCGTCGAAATGAATCGCCGATTCATTTTCACAAAACGGGCGAAGAAAAAATTTTTTCTTAGAAAAACCACTCGAAAACGCTAAAAATGACCATTTTTGCCCATTTTTGACCCCTCTAAAAAGGTTAACTCGCTGATAATCAATAGTAGCACCCCTATTTTTGACTTTTTAATGTATATCAATTAAATTTTCCGAAAAAATATTTTTCAGGGTCTCACTCAGCCTGTTTTCATAGGGCAAAGCCGCACCCCTTGGGTGTTTTATAAGGGCAAAGCCATTACTTTTTATGGGGTTTATGCTATTATTATGGGGAGGCGAGGTTTGGAGTACAATAAAACAATATGTAATGCCCCTGTTTTTACAAATCAAGCCTATAACTGTAATTTATCTATAACAATTGCTTAAAATATAATAAAATAGAAGTTGTTACGTTTATAACAAACACAATAATAAAGGAATAGAAAATGAATGCTAAAACAGAATTAAATCAAAATCCAATAGTGGCTTATCTAAAAAAGAGTCCTAAGGAATTTACTATGTCGGATATAATAAAATATATCACAGATAACGAAATAAAAATGGTCAACTTTCGCTATGCTGCGGGCGATGGAAGATTGAAAACCCTTAACTTTGTTATAACCAATTTGGAGTACCTTGAACAAATACTTTCTTTGGGAGAAAGAGTTGATGGTTCCTCTTTGTTTCATCACATGCAGGCGAGCAGTTCCGACCTTTATGTATTGCCAAGATTTTCCACTGCATTTATAGACCCGTTTGCAGAAATTCCTACAATTTGTTTTCTTTGTTACTATTTTGACAAGGATGGAAATATGTTGGAATCTGCTCCGGAGTACATTTTAAAAAAAGCCGAAGAGCAGTTTGAGAAAGTTTCGGGCGGAATGCAGTTTGAGGCTATGGGAGAGTTGGAGTATTATGTTGTGGGAAATGAGGAAGATAAATTTTATTGTGAGCAACAAAGAGGCTACCAAGAGAGTTCTCCATTTTCCAAATATGAGGCTTTTCGCTCTCACGCTATGTACTATATGGCTCAATGTGGTTGTATAATCAAGTATGGGCATAGTGAAGTGGGTAACTTTGTTATGGATGGCAAAAATTACGAACAAAATGAAATAGAATTTTTACCTGTCAGTGTACAAGATGCCGCTGACCAACTAATGATAGGCAAATGGGTGCTTAGAACACTTGCGCAGGCATATGACCTTGACCTGACTTTTGCTCCAAAAATCATAACCGGAGAGGCCGGAAGCGGTATGCACATACATACAAGAGTTGTAAAAGACGGACAAAATATGTATGTTGAGGATGGACAACTTTCGGATGTTGCAAAAAAAATTATTGCCGGTATAGTTACACTTGCTCCTTCTTTAACCGCTTTTGCCAACGCCAATCCAACTTCTTATTTCCGTTTGGTGCCTCATCAAGAAGCACCGACTACAATATGTTGGGGCGATAGAAATCGTTCTGCCATGGTCAGAGTTCCTCTTGGTTGGACAACAAAAAATGATATGTGTCAAATGGCCAACCCTCAAAATACTACCAAATTGCCAAAACTTATGAATAAGCAAACAGTGGAGTTTCGTTGTCCTGATGGTTCTGCCAATGTTTATCTCTTGTTGGCAGGTTTGGTTGTGGCGGCAAGAAAGGGTTTTGAAATGCAAAATTGGCAACAAGTAGCAGAACAAAACTATATTACGACCAATATACACGATAAGGAAAACGAAAAGAAAAGAGAATCTTTGAGAGAACTGCCTACTTGTTGCGAGGAAAGTGCAGAACTTTTGCAAGAGCAACGCCAAGAATACGAACAATATGATGTTTTCTCTCCTTCTTTGATAGATGGAACAATTTCGCAATTGCGTTCATACAAAGATAAAACCTTGAGAGAGGATTGTAAAAAGAACGAGGAACTTTTGAAAGCCACCGTAAGAAAATATTTTTATTGCGGGTAATTGGTGAAAAATATTGTATTAAAATAAAAGACGAATTTTCAAAAAAAGAGTTCGTCTTTTGGTTTTTTGTATTTTTTGTTATTTTCTTGTAACTAACACAAAAAAATTATATCTTTGCAAAAAATATATATCGTAATAAAGATGAAAAAGCGTTTAACAATATTATTTATGGCTATGGTTGCAGTGGGGGTATTGTCCTCTTGCAACAGCAGTGATGATTGCGAATGTTCCGCTGTGGACAAAAGAATTACAGGAACTGTAACTGAGACGGTACAAGATGAGCAAACCGGAGAGGAAAGAGTGGATACCTCTTATATTTATACCAATGGTGAGACAAGAGATTTTATATTCTCGGATTGGGATGAAGACTGCTCAAAAATAACAATGCAGGATATACCTGAAAAATGGTTGCATTTGTTTGCTGATTCTTGTAGTGTAACTTGTTCTGATAAATAAGAAAATGAGAATTGTTGTTAAAAACATAAAAAGCCTTATTCAAGTGGAAGATAAGGCACGCCAAGCCGTATGTGGAGAAGATATGGCAAAGGTTAATTGCATAGACAATGCTTTTTTACTTGTGGAGGATGGTGTAATCAAGGATTTTGGCACAATGGATAATTGTCCCAATGCAGATAAAGAAATAGATGCCACAGATAGAATGGTTTTGCCTTCTTTCTGTGATTCACATACACATCTTGTTTATGCGGGTAGTAGGGAAATAGAATATATTGACAAAATAAAAGGCTTGTCATACGAGGAAATAGCACAAAGAGGAGGCGGTATTATCAACTCTGCTTTGCGTTTGCAAAAAACCTCTGAGGAGGAATTGTATCAAGATGCAATGCAACGTTTGGAGCAAATAATAAAATATGGTACGGGTGCGGTGGAAATAAAATCCGGCTATGGTTTTACCACAGAGGCAGAATTGAAAATGTTGAGAGTGATAAGACGACTAAAAGAAAATTCTCCTTTAACAGTAAAAGCCAATTTTCTTGGAGCACATGGCATACCTTTGGAATATAAAAACAATGTGGAGGCTTTTGTAGAGAAAGTTATAAATGAAATGATTCCAAAAGTGGCGGATGAGGGTTTGGCGGATTTTATTGACGTATTTTGCGATAGAGGATTTTTTACTGTGGAGCAAACCGATAGAATGCTTTATGAGGGGGTAAAAAGAGGATTAAAACCAAAGATACATGCCAATGAACTTGCCACATCGGGTGGAATACAAGTGGGAGTAAAATATAATGCTTTGAGTGTAGACCATTTGGAATATACGGGTGAGGAGGAAATAAAATGTTTAAAGGCTTCCATGACCATGCCTACAATATTGCCGGGTGCAGCATTTTTCCTTAATATGCCTTTGGCTCCTGCAAGAAAAATGATAACGGCAGGTTTGCCTGTGGCTTTTAGTTCTGATTACAACCCGGGCTCTTCACCAAGTGGAAATATGCAACTCATTCTTTCTTTTGCTTGTGTCAATTATAGACTTTTGCCACAGGAGGCCATTAATGCAACAACAATAAACACTGCTTATGCTATGGATGTTGTTGATACGCTTGGTTCTATATGCAGAGGCAAAAAGGCAAACTTCTACATTACAGAAAAAATACCTACACTTGAATATTTACCTTACGCTTACGGAGAAAATAAAGTATATAAAACATTCTTAAACGGAAAAGAAGTGTAAAAATGATATTCTTTCCAAATTGCAAAATAAATATAGGTCTGTTTGTAACGGGAAAAAGAAAGGACGGCTTTCATAATATAGAGTCTCTGTTTTACCCTATAGGGCTTTGTGATGCGTTGGAAATGAGGATAAATGATAATGCTGAAAAGACTGAATTTTCCATATCCGGACTTGGTGTAAATGAAGGGTGGGTGCATAACGATGACAATAACAGTGTTTTAAAGGCTTTTTATTTGTTGAAAAAAGATTTTCCGCAAATAAAGTCCGCAAAAATACATTTAAACAAAGGTATTCCTTGTTTTGGAGGTTTGGGCGGAGGTTCTGCGGATGCAACATTTTGTTTAAAACTCACAGATTTTAAATTTAACCTCAATTTAACAAAAGAGCAATTGATATATTACGCTTCCATGCTTGGCTCGGATAATATGTTTTTTGTTGAGAATGAACCAAGTTTTGTATATGGAAGAGGTGAGAATATGGAAAAGCATTCTTTGTCTTTAAAAAATTATTATATACTTCTGATAAAACCCAATGTCAACATTTCTACAAAAGAGGCTTATAGCAATGTGCATATAACAAGCGTTCCCTATAATCTTAGAAATCTGCGAATAGAAAATATAAAAGAGTGGAAAAACTACGTGGAAAATGATTTTGAAAAAGGAATATTTGAAAATCATCCGATATTAAAACAAACAAAACAAATGCTCTATGACATGGGAGCATTGTATGCTCAAATGTCAGGCAGTGGGGCAACGGTCTATGGTATTTTCAAGGAAGAACAAGATATAGGAGAATTGAAAAAGAATAAAGACTTATTTGTCTATCAAGAAAAGATAAAACAATAAAAAACATACAACCATGAGTGAAATAAGAAATTTGGAACCTAAAAAGGTATGGGAAAATTTTGATATGCTTTGTGCCAATCCACGTCCGAGCAAGCACGAACAAAAAGTAAGAGCAGCCATTATTGAATATGCAAAACAATATAATATTGCTTGTGAAATAGATAAGATAGGCAACATTATATTGAAAAAGTCGGCTACTCCCGGTATGGAAAATCGTAAAGGAGTTATACTTCAAGCCCATATAGATATGGTTCCACAAAAAAATGCAGATGTAGAGCATGATTTTGTTAAAGACCCTATACAGCCTTGGATAGATGGAGAATGGGTCAGAGCAAAAGGAACCACACTTGGAGCAGATAATGGCATTGGTGTGTCTGCCGCTCTTGCAATTATGACAGATGAGAATCTACAGCATGGTCCATTAGAAGCCTTGCTTACCATAGATGAAGAAACAGGTATGACAGGTGCCTTTGGTTTGCAGGCAGGAGAGTTGCAAGGTGAAATACTTCTTAACCTTGACTCCGAAACAGAGGGAGAACTTTATGTTGGTTGTGCCGGTGGTGTGGATGCTACTATAAAGTTGAAATATGGCACTGAACCTATTCAAGCGGGTAGAACTTCTTTTGTTCTTGCTGTTAAAGGATTCAAAGGGGGACACTCCGGTATGGACATCATACTTCAAAGAGGCAATGCCAACAAGTCATTATTTCGTATATTAAAGGCTTTGGACGAAGTTGAGGTAAGACTTTGCGAAATAGAAGGAGGTAATATGCGCAACGCTATTCCAAGAGAGGCTGTGGCTACAATAACCTTGCCGACTGCCAATGTAACGAAAGCCAAAGAAATAGTAGAAAAACTATATAAGGAAATAAAGAATGAATTGTCGGAAACAGAGAAAGAGTTTAGCATTACTTTGGAACCGACAGCCAATCCATCTACAATGATGAAAGATTGTTGTTCAAAGAAAATAATAAACACTGTTTATGCTCTTCCTAATGCTATATATAGAATGTCTGACAGCATGAAAAATCTTGTTGAGACCTCTTCCAATCTTGCCATTGTTAAGAGTGAGGACGGAGTGGTAAAAATATGTTGTTTGTTACGCTCTTCTGTCGATAGTGAAAAGAAAGATTTGGCAATGATGATGAAAAGTGTTGTGGATTTGGCGGGCGATGAAATAGAATTTACGGGAGAATACCCGGGCTGGAAACCAAATATGAATTCTGCCATATTGAAAGAAATGCGTGAATTGTATCACAAACTGTTTAACAAAGAGGCTAAGGTGATGGCAATACATGCCGGTTTGGAATGTGGTGTAATGGGTGGCTTGTACAAAAATTGGGATATGATTAGTTTTGGTCCTACTATAGAACACCCGCATTCTCCGGATGAAAGAGTAAATATCAAATCCGTTGAATTATTCTATAAGTTTCTTGTTGAAACCATTAAAAACATACCTGTTAAATAGTGCTGTTTAAACAGAATTTATTTTATTTTTATAAAGCATTAAAGTCCTTGATTTTATTGGGGACTTTAATGTTTTTTCTTTTTTTCTTACCTATCAAATCTTATTCTCAATACAATGTAAGTGGCAACAATCACACGGAAATAAAGTATAATCAAATAAATACAGAAAAATTTCAAATAGTTTTTCCTTCTCATTATGAGCCCAAAGCACAAGAATTGGCAAGAATACTTGACACATTAACACCCAAAATATCGGAAAGTTTAACTACTAAGACTCCAAAGGTACCTATTTTGCTTCATCCTCCCTCAGCCAAAAGCAACGGTTTGTCGGTTTGGGCTCCAAAACGTATGGAATTTTGGTCATCTCCATCTATGGACAATTATGCTTATCCTTATTTTTGGCAACTTGCCTTGCACGAATACAGACATTCCTGCCAAATGCAAGCCTTGAATGTCGGTATAACCAAATGCTTAGGCAAGATTTTTGGAGAACACATACCGGGTGCTGTTTGTGGTGTTTGGTTGCCTTATTGGTTTTTGGAAGGAGATGCTGTTGTGGCAGAGACGGCACTTGCTCCAACAGGAAGAGGACAAGAACCACTTTATAATATGTATTTCAAAGCCATGATAGAAGGTGGAAATACATATAAACCTGACAAAATGTTGCTTGGAAGTATGAAAGATTTTGTTTTGGATGAATATGCTTTAGGGTATTTTATGGTTTCATACGCAAGGGAAAAATATGGTAAAAATATTTGGGGAGAATGTTTGGAAAATGTGGGTAAAAATTGGTGGAGACTAACCTCTTTTGGTAAAACAAAGAATAAGGAAAATAAATTAAGTTTCAATGATTTATATAATGAAACTCTGTCTTTTATGCAATTCCAATGGCAACATTATAATGAAAAAAAAGATACTACAAGCATACCCATTTTAAGAACTTGGGGCAAAGAGACCAAAGATTATTGCCATTACAAAAATCCCATACAAATAAACGATACCACAATACTTGCCTTAAAGTCCTCACAATTTGAAACCCAGCAATTAGTCTGTATAACATCAAATCAAGAAAAAACACTTTTGTATTTGCCCTATTTGGAAAATTCTTATTTTGAATACAAAGACTCTTGTATTCTTTATGCACAATATTCTCCAAATATACGTTGGCAACAAGAGAGTTATTCCGATATAGTGGAATATGATTTAAAACAAGACAAATATAGAAGAATATCATCCAATGCGATTTTTTTCAATCCTATCTATTATCATACGGATTCTTTATTAATAGCCGTAGAAACGGATAGCATAGACAATCAAAGGCTCGCACTTATTGCTCCGGATGCAAAGTTTTTCAAAAACAGAAAGATAAACGAAAGAGTACTTTCTGCCTATTTAAAAAACAGGTATTTTGCTGATTCTTATGGGCTCTCATATCCTGCAGTGGATAAACAAAGCAAAGATATATTTTTTATTTCTACTGATGAAAACGGCAAACACATTGTAAGATATCATAAAAATACAGAAGAATTTACTGATATTACTTTGCCAAGTTATGCCAATATAAGTAGGTTAAAAGTTTTTAACAATAGATTATATTTTATTAAAGATGTTGATAATTCCTATCAACTTGTAAGTATAGATATAGACAACGTTAGTGATGCTCAAATACATACAAATGAAAAATATGGAATCAACAGTTATTTTATCTACAATAGTACAATAGTTATAAGCACTTATACTTCCAATGGTTATCGTATTGTATCTTTGCCTTACACTTCAAAAAACTATGACCTTAATTCTACGCCCCCTTTATTTGATTTGACACAAAGCAACCAAAGTCAAGAGAATTTTATGCTAACAAAAAGTATGATAGATAAGGATACAACTTTTGAGGTGAAAAAATACAACAAGTTTTGGCATAGTTTCAATTTTCACTCTTGGGCTCCTTTGTTTGTAGATATACAATCGCAAGAATTGGGCTGGGGGTTAAGTATTATGTCCCAAAATTTGTTGTCAACCTCAGTGCTTAGTGCCGGTTTTAACTATCGTATGAATGACAAAAATACATTATTTGCTCATTATACTTATTCTGCCTTATACTCTATTTTGGACTTTACTTTGAATTTTAAACCTCGAGATGTGGGCAGAGATTTGGACTCAAACCTCGTTAAATATCTTAATTTTGATGAAATAAGTATTAAATCTGATATAACTCTGCCTTTTACATGGGTAAATAGAAATTTTTATAATAATTTGAATCTTGGTTTTCATTATTCTTTAACCAATATTTTTAATAATGAGACAAGAGTACCTATTACACTTTTCAATTCTATGGGATATTCATTGCAATTTTCCAACTATGCTTCACAGGCAAGCAATGACCTATATCCTCGTTGGGGGCATATCACTTCTGCCAAATATACACGAACTCTAACTTCCAACTATGCTTATATACTTTCGGCTTCGAGTCAAATATTCTTACCCGGTTTGTGGCGAAATCATAGTTTTGCCATTACTGTATCTTTTCAAAGAAATACTCCTGATATTTATTACTTTCCAAATGAGGTCAATTTTGTCAGAGGTATGTACACCATACTTCCAAAAAAATATTACGGTCTTTTGCTAACCTATAATTTTCCTATAATTTATCCGGATGCAGGTATTAAGAGTGTTTTATATATAAAGCGACTTATAGCCCGACCATTTTATAATGTGGGTGCTTATGATAGAGAAGTATTTAGGTCCTTTGGCTCAGACCTCGTTGCCAAAATACATATTTTCAAAATTACTTTTCCGTTAGATATAGGCATAAGAGTCGGCTATGTCAATGAAATTCAACAAACCTTTTCCTCTTTATTGTTTAATATAAGCATATAACAGCCATAGGGTATCTTGTCAAGGACAAAAACACTGCCCAATTGTAACACATTACAACCTATAAAAACCCATAAGACGGACAAGCCCCTCTGTATAAATAAAAAAAATTGTATCTTTGCAGATATCAATTTGCTACGAAAAGAGTGTGATGAATAACGAAATAAATACCGAAGAGTTATACGAAAATTATCGTATTGTTGTGGACAAAGGGCAGTCTCCTTTGAGAATAGACAAATATTTGATGGTTAGAATAGAGAATGCCTCCCGTAACAAAATACAGCAGGCTGCCAAGGCCGACTGTATAAAGGTAAATTCTTTGAGTGTTAAGCCTAATTATAAGGTTAAGCCTAATGATGTTATTCAGATTTTTTTGACAACCGAGCCAAGAGAAATAGAAATAATTCCTCAAAATATTCCTTTGGATATAGTTTATGAGGATGAGGACTTGATAATAGTTAATAAACATAGTGGTATGGTTGTTCACCCTGCATATGGCAATTATGATGGGACTTTGGTTAATGCTTTGGAGTGGCACTTTCTACATTCGGGTAATAACAAAGATACACATCCTCTTTTGGTGCATAGAATAGACAAAGATACAACGGGTTTGCTTGTTGTTGCCAAAAATGAACAGGCTCAAACTTTGTTAGCCAAACAATTTTATTATCATACCATAGAGAGAACATATACCGCTTTGGTTTGGGGAGATTTTTTGGAAAAAGAGGGCGTTATAAATAAAAATGTTGCCCGAGATAGTAAGGACAGAAAAAAAATGGCGGTCTATCTTGACACGGAAAAAGGTAAGAATGCTGTAACTCATTGGAAGGTATTGGAAAGATTTGGTTATACAACTTTGATACAATGTCGTTTGGAAACAGGACGTACTCACCAGATAAGAGTTCATCTTATGAGTGAAGGTCATCCTCTTTTTAATGACGCTACGTACGGTGGTGATAGAATATTGAAAGGCACTACTTTCTCAAAATACAAACAATTTATTCTCAATTGCTTTGATATGTTGCCACGTCAAGCTTTACATGCTACAACATTGGGTTTTAAACACCCAAGGACAAATGAGGATGTGTTTTTTTCTTCTGTATTACCTAATGATATGCAAAGTGTTATAGATAAATGGAGAAAGTATACAGAGAGTAGTAAAAATTTATAAACTGAAATTTTATTATTAAAAAGAGTTAAGTAGGAGTTTGAAGAAAAAACGTAATAGATAAGAAGTTTTTTTGCAAATATGATTGCACAAAGATAATAGGGAATATAGATTTTTATGTAATGGAGAAGTCAACGGATAAGAACAGACAATAGAAACACAAACGAAAAATACAACGCCTCGCCTGGCAACCCTTGTGGGAAAATCAAAAACTTATTGCCAAGGAAATTTTTCCCAAAGTCTATGGCTTTTTGATACAGGTTTTTATGAGTTAAAAAATAAAGGGGACGTGATATAGATTGCGTCCCCTTCATTTTTCTATAATATTTATTTTTTAAAATTTAAATCCTATTGTTGCTTGAATAAGGTGCTTGTTTCTTGTTACCTCTGTAGGTGAAACATCGGCTGACCATGTTGCTGTGCTTGGGTCGTATTCGTCATAAACATAGTATTTGCTTTTTTGTTTGCCATAAGCGTATGCCAAATCAAAATTACAAATCTTTCCTCTAAATCCTAAACCGCAAGTTATGTAGTTCCAAGAAGCATCGTTATTGCTTTTGCTTTCGTATGGAGAACCATAATAAGCATAACCTGCTCTTAAATAAAGTTTATCCATTTTTAACTCTCCACCGATTCTTACGTTACTTGCACCGGAATAAGTGTTTTCTATGATGGAATTTAAATTTGTTTCCGAAGAAATATCATCGTCCATATCAAAACTCATAAAACTATAATCGGCATATTCATAATCAACACTCAAAGTGCCTGAAATAGGAGATTTGTTGTTGCCGAAAACAAAAGCCGTGCTGGCAATGAAACGCCATGGAGATTGCATACGATAACTTATAGGACTTAACCAACCACCTGCAACATTGGTAAAAGACACCTCTTGATAAAAATCGTCATCTACGCTATAAAATGTAGGGGTATGTATTGCTCCACCTATACGCCAAAACGAAACAGGCTTTACTATGGCACCAAGTTTAAGATTAAATCCTGTAATGGATAAGTCTTGCTCTGTATTATAATTATATTTGCCTTCTCCATTTTCATTGTTTACATGTTCTGAAAACATATATTTTGCAGTATAATTACCAAAAGGAATACCTACGGTTGCACCAAGATATATCCAATTTTTGTAGTTGCCTGAAACGGACATTGAAAACTCGTTAAGATAACCGCTTTCCCTATATGCTATTATTTGGTCAAAATCACCATTAAAAAACTCCGAGTAAATATTTCCCTCATCATCTACGCTAAGAACACCGGCCTGAAAGAAATCATCTCTATCGGCATCAGAAACAGCAAAACTATTGTCCAAAATACTATTACCGTCAGCATCATAATAATTGACATAATTTGCATCTATAAACGAGCGACTGAGTCCTTTTCTTGCTACCTTTATTCTGTTGTTAAAATTCATCAACCTATTAACTCCAAAAGATAATTGAACATGTTTCCAAGACGATTTTTTGCCATTATTGAAGTCCAAAACAAGTCCAAGATTTCCATAGTTAAAAGAAGGGTGTGAATCTTTGCCCGTAAGACCGTTATATTTGGATTTTGTGGAATTCATATCCAAGCCCATTGAATAGGTAAATTCGCTTGAACGATACATTCCCAAACCTGCAGGATTGTAATGAGCCGACATTATATCTCCACCCAAAGCACCTATTGCTCCGCCCTTTCCTATAAAGGTTGCTGTTCCATTCATACCATATTGCGAAAACATTAAAGGGAAATCGCTATTTTGCGCATTAGCAACAGTTATTCCAAAGAAAACCGATATCAAAAACACTAATCTTTTCATATTTCGTTGAAATTTATTCATTATACCTTAATTACATACATTTAACGTCAAAACATTGTTTTTTATTATATACCTATCTCCTTCTTGAAGAACCGCCCGAGGAGTGAGATGAACTTCTTGACATGGAAGAAGAACGAGAACTGCTTCTTACAGAAGAACTCCTATTGTTGCTATTGGAAGAACGAGTATTTACGTTGGAACGACTATTGTTGGAATTGCGTCTGTACTCATTGGAACTTCTTTGCTGACGTTGAGAAGCCGGTGTATAGGAACGAGTGTTGCTTTCGTTTCCTTTTTGATTCTGAACGCGAGTGTTTATTGTATTGCTTCGTCTTGTATTACTGTTAATTGCCCTATTGTTTCTATTGGTTGCGTTGCCATACCTTTGATTGTATTTATCGCCAAAGGATGTTTCTGTGTTTTGCCTGCGGTTGTTATCATTGTAACGAAAACCTGTAGCGGAAGTATTGCTTCTGCTACCTCCATTGCGAGTCATCTGAGTCGGTCTGCGATAAAAATTAGAGTTTCTGTCCCAAGAATTGAAATACCAAGGTGAGTGGTAATGTCCCCAAGGTCTATAAGGTGCATACCAATCCCAAGCATAATAGCCCCAGCCCCAAGGTCTGTCCCAATAAAATGGTCTATGCCAGCCCCAACCGTAATTCCAGCCCCAATACCATGAAGTAGGATACCACCAACGATACCCTAAATAAATACTTGTTCCCCAAAACAAAGGGTCGGCATCGTACCAACAAAGGTCGGTATAAAAGTCATCGTAGTAATTATAAATTATTCTTGGAGAATGAAATCTTTTTATTCGTGCTGTATAAGCATAGTCATAATAATCATCCATATCAAAAACGGTATCGTCTGTATTATAACTATATTCTTGCTCATCATTATATTGATTTTCTTCCTGCTCCACTTTTTGTCTGTAAGCACGCAATCTTTCCTCGTATTGCTTTCTTTCTATTTCCTGCTGTTTTTCAAAAGCGTCGTCTTGCTCTTTTATCTCTGCTTCATCCAAATAAATATCATCATAAGAGGAAAGTCCTGTACTTTCTACAGCACAAGAAACCATAATCAACATACTTGCAACAGATATCGCAAATAATACTACACTGTTTCTACTAAAAAATTTCATAATATATCTCCCTATTTATAAAAATTTGTTGTCTTTTTTGTAATTTTGCACTTTCTTAAAAATAAATTATACAATATATTATATCTAAAATAAGTAATTCAAAAACTATACCAAAATAAATATAATGGCAAAAGATTTTATAAAAAGAGAAGAAAACTATTCAGAATGGTATAACGAATTGGTACAAAGGGCAGACCTTGCAGAAAATTCTTCAGTAAGAGGTTGTATGGTAATAAAACCGTATGGTTATGCAATATGGGAAAAAATGCAACACGCTTTGGACTCTATGTTTAAGGCAACCGGACATCAAAATGCTTATTTCCCTTTGTTTATTCCAAAGTCATTTTTTGAAAAGGAGGCAGAACACGTTGAGGGCTTTGCAAAAGAATGTGCTGTGGTAACTCATCATAGATTGGCAAAATCTCCCAATGGCAAAGGTCTAATACCCGACCCCGAAGCCAAGTTGGAAGAGGAACTTATAGTCAGACCTACTTCCGAGACTATTATTTGGGATACTTATAGAAAGTGGATAAAATCTTATAGAGACTTGCCTATTCTTTGTAATCAGTGGGCAAATGTCGTACGTTGGGAAATGAGAACAAGAATGTTTTTGCGTACGGCAGAATTTCTTTGGCAGGAAGGACACACTGCACATGAAAACTCAGAGCAGGCGCAAGAAGAAGCCTTGAAAATGATGTATGTTTATGCAGATTTTGCAGAAAAATATATGGCTATGCCTGTTGTCAGAGGAATAAAAACGGCTAATGAACGTTTTGCCGGTGCTGTGGAAACATATTGTATAGAGGCTATGATGCAAGACGGTAAGGCACTTCAAGCGGGTACTTCTCACTTTTTAGGACAAAATTTTGCCAAAGCCTTTGATGTTAAATTCTTGTCCAAGGACAATAAATTGGAATATGTTTGGGCTACTTCTTGGGGCGTTTCCACAAGACTTATGGGTGCCTTGATTATGACCCATTCAGATGATAATGGTTTGGTATTACCTCCTATGCTTGCACCTTTACAAGTTGCTATCATACCTATATACAAAACAGAAGAAGAAAAGCAAACCATAGATGCTCTTGCTGAAAGAATACAAGAAACATTAAAATTAAAAAATATATCTGTCAAGTATGACGATGATACAAAAACCAAACCCGGCTGGAAATTTAATGAATATGAGTTTAAAGGTGTGCCTGTGCGTTTGACTTTAGGAGCAAGAGATTTGAAAGAAAATAAAATAGAGGTTTTCCGTAGAGATACTTGCGAAAAGATTTTGCACCAAACAGAAGATATTTGTCAATACGTGGAGCAATTGTTGGAGGAGATACAAAAAAATCTATTCCAAAAAGCCATAACTCTTAGAGAACAGAAAACAAGAAAGGTTGATACATGGGAAGAGTTTAAGGTTGAAATAGAGAAAGGTGGCTTTTTGCTTTGTCATTGGGACGGAACAACAGAGACAGAACTTAAAATCAAGGAAGAAACCAAAGCCACAATACGTTGTATTCCATTGGATAATCCTCAAGAGGAGGGAAAATGTATTTATAGTGGCAAACCTTCAAAGCAGAGAGTTATATTTGCAAGAAATTACTAATTCTCTGTTGCTACAAATGTTGAATATCATTTGACCATGATAGAAATAGAAAATGCAGATACGTTTATAAAAGATTTCGAAAACATCTATCACAAGAAAGTTTTTCGCATACCTTATACAACAAAAACGGGTAAGCGAAAAACTCTTCTTATGTGTAAATGTGGAAAAAGATGGATAGCACTGCCTTATTATTCTATTGCTATTGTGGAAAACCAGATAACAGATAGGCACACTGCTCCTTTTAAACTTTTTGAGAGTGAGGACGGCAACATTATATCCACAGGAAAAGCCTCTTGGGAAATAAGAGATACGGTAGGACATAGTCAATATATTTATTCTGATAAGGTGCTCCCCACAATGCAAATTGATGATGAGGATAATATTTGGGATAAATTTTCTTCAGATGTAAAACGAAAAATAAGGCGGGCATATAAAAACAATATTAAAGTGGAGTATGGTTCGAGCAAAAAGTTTTTGAACAAGTTCTATAAGGTCTATACTCAAAGAATGAGAGAAATAGGCGTGATGCCTACAGGAAAATTTCTTATCAATAGAAAATTGAAAACGGGCAAAACCACTATTTTTATTGCTTCAATAGAGGGTAAAATAATAGGAGGAGCAACACTTAACAATATAGACAACAAATTGTATGAAAATGAGTTTTTTGCCACTATAAATCAATATAATCATTGTTATACTTCATACATTCTCCACTATTCCATGATGTGTTTTGTCAAACAAGAAGGTGGTTCTGTGTATTCTTTTGGAAGAAGTACAATAAATTCTTCGGTTCATAAATACAAAAGACATTGGAAAACGGAAGAAAAAAATCTCTATTGGTCTTATTCAAAAAAGCACACAAATATAAGAGATAAAAAAATCTTTTATACCCTTTACAGAAAGATACCTTATAGCATATCCTCTCTCTTTGCTCCAATTTTGTCCAAATACATTTATTGACGCAATTTATAAACGTCTTTTATATAATAATTCTACCTTTACATCGTTATGTCATAGTAGAATACAAAAAAATGTAAAAAGATGTTTAATATAAATTTAGAGCAGTATGGAATTAGTGGAGTGAAAGAAATTCTCTACAATCCTACATACGAAGTACTTTTTAATGAAGAAACCAAGCCTGAACTTGAAGGTTATGACAGAGGTCAGGTAACCGAATTGGGAGCGGTGAATGTTATGACAGGCATTTATACTGGTCGTTCTCCTAAGGATAAATACATAGTCAAGGACGAATTTTCCAAAGATAATGTTTGGTGGAATACAGAAGAATATCCTAATGACAATCACCCTGTTAGTGAGGAAACTTGGGCAAAATGCAAGGCTATAGCGACCAAACAATTAAGCAATAAAAGATTGTTTGTTGTTGATGGTTTTTGTGGAGCCAACAAAGATACAAGAATGAAAATCCGTTTTATTATGGAGGTTGCTTGGCAGGCACACTTTGTTACCAATATGTTTATTCGTCCTCAAAATCAAGCCGAGTTTGAACAAGAACCGGATTTTATTGTTTATACTGCTTCAAAGGCCAAGGTAGATAATTTCAAAGAACTTGGTCTAAGAAGTGAAACTGCAGTTTTGTTTAATGTAACAAGCAAAGAGCAAGTTATTCTCAACACATGGTATGGCGGAGAAATGAAAAAGGGGTTGTTCTCTATGATGAATTACTATTTGCCATTGAAAGGTATAGCCTCTATGCACTGCTCGGCTAACACTGACCTGAATGGAGAAAATACTGCTATTTTCTTTGGACTTTCAGGTACGGGTAAAACTACACTATCTACCGACCCTAAGCGTTTGTTAATTGGTGATGATGAGCATGGTTGGGACGATAATGGAGTATTTAATTTTGAAGGCGGTTGCTATGCCAAGGTTATCAATTTGGATAAAGATGCCGAGCCGGATATTTACAACGCTATAAGAAGAGATGCTCTTTTGGAAAATGTTACCGTGAATAAAGAGGGTAAAATTGATTTTACTGACAAGTCTGTTACCGAAAATACAAGAGTTTCTTATCCTATTTACCATATCAAAAATATAGTTCGCCCTATTTCTCATGCTCCTGCAGCAAAACAGGTTATATTCTTGTCGGCTGACGCTTTCGGAGTATTGCCTCCTGTTAGTATATTGAATGAGGAGCAAACCAAGTATTATTTTTTGAGTGGTTTTACTGCTAAACTTGCAGGAACCGAAATAGGTATAAAAGAGCCTGTACCAACTTTTTCTGCTTGTTTTGGTCAAGCCTTTTTGGAGTTGCATCCAACAAAATATGCTGATGAATTAGTAAAGAGAATGAAATTATCAAATGCAAAGGCTTATCTTGTAAACACCGGTTGGAACGGCACGGGCAAACGTATTTCCATCAAAGACACAAGAGGAATAATAGATGCCATACTTGATGGCTCTATAGACAAGGCTCCTACCAAAAAGATACCTTATTTCAATTTTACCGTACCTACGGAATTGAAAGATGTGGATGCCAAGATTCTTGACCCAAGAGATACTTACTCGGACGCAAAACAATGGGAAGATAAAGCCAAAGACCTTGCCGACAGATTTATAAAGAATTTTGTCAAGTATGAAAACAATCCTCAAGGCAAACTTTTGGTTAAAGCAGGACCTGTTTTATAAATTATAATTAAAAATAAAAAAGTTAAAGGACGCTTATAAACATAAGCGTCCTTTCGTTTGAATAATTGTTATAAGAATGAAATAATTTCCGTATTGCAACTACCAATCATCTCCTTCGTTACCTACTATACCATTTTTTAGGGCTTCTTCTATTTTATCCATAATAACATTGCTATAAGCATGGGACATAACCAATGCTTTTGCGGAGGTTTTTTTATGGTCATCATCTTCTGTAAATGGAAAACATTCATCTAGTGTCCATTTTTGTTCTTCGCGTGTTATACGTGGTGCAGGGGATTTACTATCTAAAGATTGAGCTGTCGCGGTCATCATAGTTATAGCTCTTCCGCTACCTACAATTTTTATAACACTATAGAATGGAACTGTGTAGGTTACTCTTGCTTTTCCCTCTTTGATGTCAGTTTTGATAATTGGTTGGATACTTATGCTATAAGAGTTGATTGCTCCTGTGTGATTAGCTATATTTTCAACATATCCTTGCCCTATAATACAACCGAGTTCTTTATCATTTAATTGAATTACAGAATTGGCATCAACAAAAGAGTTTGCATACCAATAGTTAAGAATAACATAAATTTGGTCTTTTGACATTCCTTCGCAATTGATAACTTGTGTATAAGTCAATGCACCGTTTTTATCCAAAGACAATAACTCTTTTTCCTTAAGATTTTTAGCGGCTTTTTTCCATGTATCGCCGTATTTTTCTTTAGCATATTTCTCAAGGTCTTCTGTTTTTACAATTTGAGCATTTGTTGAAATAACAACTGTAAGTGCTAAAATTATTAGTGTCAAATATTTTTTTATCATAATATTGAATTTGTATTTGTTATATATTACTTATAATTTTTGCAAAGGTATACTGCTATTTTATGTCATAGTCTATATTTTTCTAATATCTGTAATATCAGAGTAATAGAAATTATTTTTATAATATAACTATAATTAAAAGTCATATAATTTATATTATTAAAACTCAAAACCGAGTTTTAATGTGATAGATTCTGTAGATTTAATTACAGGCATTGTATAATAATCCATACTGTAACCTATGAAAGAGTCAAATATCTCAAATTCTAATTCCTCAACAGAATATCCAATAGAAAGATTTATTGCTTGTTTTTTATCAATAGAAAATCTACAACCTATAGATGCGTTTACATATAGTTCTCCATTATTTGTTACGTATGTTCCACCTTTAACATCAATAAATGGAGATATCTTTTTCTTTAAAAAATTGCAACGAATATTGGCAAATATAGGAATATCTACTTTGTTATCTCTAGTATCAGGAAAGACTAATGTTTTAGATTCATATGAATTCATAAAATGAAATCCAAAACCTGCACCAAAAAATAAATAAGGAGTAAACTGATAACCATGCGAGGTGTTTATTTCAAAGCGGTCAAATTCATAATCTCCTACACCTATAGAATATCCTAAGTCTACATAACCTCTGTAACAATTTTGAGAAATATTCTGAGCATTTGTTGAAATAACAACTGTAAGTGCTAAAATTATTAGCGTCAAATATTTTTTCATCATAATAATTGAATTTTTATTTGTTAATATTTACTTATAATTTTTTTGCAAAGGTATAGTCGTATAATGCCATTTTGTGTCATAGTGGTGTAATTTTTTATATTGCGATGGGTTTGCAAAATATGTTATGGAGGCAAATATGCTACCATAATACAACTTATTGAATAAAAATTGCGTCAAGTTAGTGTTAAATAGGTTGCTTTATTTATTAAGAGTTGTATTTTTTTTGTATTTTTGCAAAAATTAAGAATAAGTAGAGTAATATGGAACTAAACGAGCAAGAAATACAAAGGCGCAAGGACGTAGAAGAGTTGAGGTCTATGGGTATAGAACCCTATCCTGCAGCCGAATACGAAGTAAATACAAACAGCGAGGAGATAAAAGAAAATTTTGATAAAAAAGAGGAAGAATTCAGTAATATAAGAATAGCAGGAAGAATAATGTCTCGCAGAATTATGGGGGCGGCTTCCTTTTGTGAGTTACAGGATGAGAAAGGCAGAATACAACTATATCTGAATCGTGATGAAATATGTCCAAATGAGGATAAAAGTTTGTATAATGTTGTATTCAAAAAGTTGTTGGATATAGGAGATATAATAGGAGTAGAGGGCTTTGTATTTCGTACCAAAATGGGAGAAATAAGTGTTCATGTTAAAAACCTTAAAGTATTATGCAAAAGTGTCAAGCCTTTGCCGGTGGTAAAAACCAAAGATGGCAAGGAGTATGATTCTTTTTCAGATGCAGAGCAAAGATACAGACAAAGGTATATAGATTTGATTGTTAACCCACATGTAAGGCAAACATTTATACAAAGAACCACAATAGTCAATACCATGAGAGAGTATCTCAATGAGAAAGGTTATTTGGAAGTAGAAACGCCTATATTACAGCCTATTTATGGAGGAGCAGCAGCACGACCTTTCAAAACTCATCACAATACTTTGGATATGGATTTGTATTTGAGAATAGCCGATGAACTTTACTTAAAAAGATTAATAGTCGGTGGTTATTCGGGCGTGTATGAGTTTAGCAAAGATTTTAGAAATGAGGGAATGGACAGATTTCATAACCCGGAATTCACTCAAATGGAGTTGTACGTTGCTTATAAGGACTATTTTTGGATGATGGACACTGTGGAGGAAATGGTGGAAAGAATTGCCATAGCCTTGCACGGAACAACTAAGGTAAGAGTAGGGGAGAATGAAATAGATTTCAAACGTCCGTGGAAAAGATATACCATGTATGAAGCCATAGAGCATTTTACAGGTATAGACATTACAGATATGGAGGAGGCGGAGTTGAGGCAGACGGCGCAAAAACTCAATGTTCCTATAGACGAAACCATGGGTAAAGGAAAGTTAATAGACGAAATATTTGGAGAAACTTGTGAGGGCAAACTTATACAACCTACATTTATATACGACTACCCGATAGAAATGTCGCCGTTGGCAAAAAAACATAGAAGCAAAAAAGGTTTGGTGGAAAGATTTGAAGCCGTATGTAATTGCAAAGAGATATGCAATGCCTACTCGGAGTTAAACGACCCTATGGACCAAAGAAAGAGATTTGAAGAACAATTGGAGTTAGGAAAGAGAGGTGATGCCGAGAGTATGGTTTTAGATGAGGACTTTTTGAAAGCCTTGGAAATAGGTATGCCTCCTACGGCTGGTTTGGGAATAGGTATAGATAGATTGGCTATGATGATGACCAATAGCAACAGCATACAAGATGTTTTATTCTTTCCTCAAATGAAACCCGAGGTTCAGCAAGCCATTTCTTCAGACGATGAGTTTGCAAGCAAGGGTATTCCAACAGAATGGATAGAAATGCTGAAAAAAGCAGGCGTTGGTACAATGGAAAATCTTAAATCTGCAAATATAAATAAGTTGTTTAATGATTTGAATGGTTTGAGAAAGAAAAACAAATTACAGATTCCTGCTTTGAAAATAGAGGAATTGAAATCTTGGATGGACTAAGAAACAATTTTTTAACATAAAATAAGGAATAAAGAAATGGAAGAGAATAATATAAATAACGAGCAAACTTTTGAACCTACCCTTGAGCAAACTAACAATGCAGAACCAAGGGTAGAGAAAAGTAACGGAGGCAAGACTATTGTTTGGGGGGCTATGGTTTTGTCCGTGTTGGCTATTGTATTTAGTTTGATAAGTATATTTAAAGGAAAGAGTGAAGACACTCTAACCTCTAATGCAAAGAAGACAGCCAAGACCATACAAAGTGGAGATTTGAAAATAGCATATATTGATACAGATACAGTTCTTGCAAAGTATGATATGGCTGTAGAGATGCAAAAAGCATTGGAAACAAAGCAACAACAAGCAGAAAATACATTTAAGCAACAACAAGCCTCTTTGGAAAAAGATTATAAAGATTATATGACCAACGGAGACAAACTGACTCTTACCCAACAGAAAGCCAAAGAACAGGAACTGCAACAAAGAATGCAAAATCTTCAACAAATGCCTGCCAAATTGCAAAGCGATTTACAACAAGAACAAGTAACTCAAAACAAAAAACTTTTGGACGCTGTGTATGCTTTTGTTAAGGATTACAATGCTAAGCATGATAAATACAATATCATACTTTCTAAGTCCTACGTTAGTTCGCCCACCTTGTATATGGACGAGGGTATGGACATAACGGACGAAATTGTCAAAGGGCTTAATGAAGAGTATAAAGAATATAAGAAAAAATAGAAAAAAAAACTCCGATAAGATTCAAATACTTATCGGAGTTTTTTTACAATCTTAATTAAAAAACTATTCTTTCATACAATCATAGAAATATAGAGTTTCAGCAGGAATTTTCTTTCCTTTTTGCTGTTGCTCTTTTAGGTTGGTGCATTCAGACTCCGGTTTTTGAGGAGAAAGTTGTTTAAGTTTTTGAATTTTTGAAAACAATTCCTTTGTTTGTTTTTCGTCCTCTACAACCTTTGTAATTCTCTCAATAGTTTCGTATGCAGAGTAATACAAACCTTGTTCTATCTGTTTTTGCAGTGCATTTAATTCTTTTTCTATTTGCTTATAGATATCTTTTTTGTCTGTATTCTGTGCAAATACATTGCCTGTAAATAAATAACAACAAGCAATCAAAATTAATAACTTTTTCATAACACTTTAAATTATTTTATAAATAACACCCCATAAAGCATTACGATACTCTTTATTTATTAAAGAAATAATAATATATACCCACAAAGACGCGGTGGCAACTATAAATATTTCTTTATAAAAAGGTAATTTCATTAGATAAAAAGAAGAAGCTATCAATCTCGTACTTTTTGAATAGACACTGAGAATAAACATAAGAGTATTATAAGTTTGTCTATTGTTTTTTCTATATATATTTTTGCATTCTTAATCCAAAGCATAAGCAATGTTATAATAATCAGACTTGCGGAGATTATAACTAAATCATTGCATTTTAATAAGAAAAACACAATATTGCTGAGAAGAAACACTATTAACAACAGCCCTTCAATCTTCTCTTGCTTACTTATTTTTATCTTTGCCATAAAGGTGTTTTCTCTTTTATTTGTTTTTGCAAATACTATCTTAAACTTTTTGTGGTTATGCAATCTCACTACAAGAAGTTTTTACCCTCATAGTCTTCCTTATACAAAAGGAGTAAAATTTTTAAAATTTGTATAAAGTTTAAGTTTACAATGGAGTCTGAAAACAAGCAAAAGACGGTTGCTTACTTTGTTACAGGCGACTCCTTTTGAGAGGACGTTTATTAACTCCAATATAAGATAGATACTTGGATATATCTATTCTTTTATCTATATTAAAGATTAATATTTTCATACTATTAAGTTTGTAGAAGTTTATTTCATATTCTCATTATTACTCTTTGCAAAGATAAATATAATTTTTTATTCTACCAAGTCATTTTGCGAAAAAAATGAAGTTTTTTTATTCTGTAACAGAAATTATTATTACTGCAAAGGTGAATTTTAATGTTTTCTTTTTATTTGATATTCATATATTTATGCATCTGTAAAGATACAGACCACAAATTATTTTGTTTTACGTAGTCTATTATTTGAGGGAGTATCGTTTGTGTTTTGCTCCATTCTGGCTGAAGAAAGAAAGAAACTTTTTCTTTATTTTTTATAAAATTTGCCATTTTTTCAGCAAAAATAAAATCTTTTGGTTCTGCTATAACAACTTTCAAAGAATTAACAGGGTTGGCAAAATATGTTTTCCCCGTTGTTGTATCTGCCTGTAATAAAGGTTCTTTGTTTTGCTTTGGGGACAATGTGATATGAAAGAAATCGCCCAATATTCTATTTACTCCTGAGGTTTCCAAAAATACCCTTATTCCTATTTCTTTTAAAGATTTGGTTAATAAATTTAAATCATATAAAGAAGGTTCGCCCCCTGTTATAACAACATTTTTTACCTTACTTTCTCTGACTTTTGCAATGATTTGCTCCACTTTCATTATCATATCAGGTTTTGTTTGCCACGCTCTTTTTTCATCGCAAAAATCACATCCCACATTGCAACCTGCCAACCTGATAAAAAAAGCAGGTATACCAACATACTCTCCCTCACCTTGTATGGAGTAAAACATATCAAAAACGGGTAGTTCTTTCATCTTGGGTCAATTTATTAAAAACGGGTGTTGTACAATAGGCAGTTTGGCTAACGGGTGATAATCTCCTTTCAGTCCTATAGGCTTGGCATTTCTTATGTAACTTACTATTTCTATACAATTTCTTGCATCCTCCAAAGTAAACCCTTTTCCCTTTAAAATGTTTTTGTAACTCTGAGTATGCAATTCCGTAAATCCTTCTGAAAATTCAACTTCCTCATTGTCGCAAACTATTTTTCTATATGTGCGTTTGCCTTGTTGCTTGATTGTTTCTGGTAAAGTGTCATAATTTATAGAGAGAAAATACCTTACTCTTGCTCTTTCAAAATAAAGCAACCCAGCCACTCTGTCATGTGAGGTTATGTGTACAATATTTTCCTTTACCCTGCCAAATATCCACGATAACATATCATAGAAATGTACGCCTATATTTGTGGCAATGCCTCCGCTTTTTTCAGTATTGCCTTTCCACGATGTGTAATACCAAATCCCACGTGAAGTAATATAGGTCAAATCCACATCAAAAAGTTTGTCTTTTGGTGCCGAATCTATTTTGTTTTTCCATTGTATTACAGCGGGGTGCAAACGAAGTTGTAAAATATTATATACTTTTTTGCCTGTTTGTTTTTCCAAAAGAGTTAAAGCGTCGAGATTCCATGTGTTAAGCACCAAAGGTTTTTCACAAATCACATCACAACCATTGCGTAAGCCAAAACGTATATGGGCATCGTGTAAATAATTTGGAGTACAAACGGAAAGATAATCCAATTTCTTATCTGTCCTTCCTATCTTATCTACGTATCTGTCAAATCTTTCGTATTCGGTATAGAAATTACACATAGGAAAATAAGAGTCTATAATTCCTACGCTGTCATTAGTGTCCAAAGCACAAACAAGATTATTTCCTGTTTCTTTTATCGCTTTAAGATGCCTTGGCGCAACATACCCTCCAATACCAATAATGCCAAAATTTTTCATTAGTCTTTTTTTATCGCACTATATAACTATTTGTTATCCGATTTTGTTTTCTAAGGAAATGGAAAGTAGTTTTTGTGCTTCAACGGCAAATTCCATGGGCAATCTGTTGAGTACGTCTTTTGCATATCCGTTGACAATAAGACCGATAGCACTCTCCTCCGATATACCTCGCTGACGACAATACATAAGTTGCTCTTCTGAAATTTTGCTTGTCGTGGCTTCGTGTTCCACTACGGCAGAGGAATTGTCAACGCTTATATAAGGAAACGTATGTGCACCGCAAGTATTGCTTAATAATAAGGAGTCGCATTGTGAATAATTTTTTGCATTTTCCGCTTGCTTGCCTACCTTTACCAAACCTCTGTAAGAATTTTCACTTTTGCCGGCAGAAATTCCTTTGCTCATAATGGTACTTTTGGTGTTTTTACCTATGTGTATCATTTTTGTACCGGTATCAGCCATTTGATAATTGTTGGTTACAGCCACAGAATAAAATTCTCCTATGCTGTTATCTCCTTTTAATATACAGGAAGGATATTTCCACGTAAGAGCCGAACCTGTTTCTACTTGTGTCCAAGAAAGTTTTGCATTGTTTCCTTTGCAAATACCCCTTTTTGTTACAAAATTAAAAATACCACCTTTGCCGTCTTTATCTCCGGGATACCAATTTTGTACGGTTGAATATTTTACTTGAGCATCTTTCATTACAACTATCTCCACCACGGCGGCGTGCAACTGATTCTCGTCTCTCATGGGAGCAGTACAACCCTCCATATAACTAACATAAGCGCCCTCATCTGCCACTATTAACGTACGTTCAAATTGTCCCGTACCTTTGGCATTGATACGAAAATAAGTAGAAAGTTCCATAGGACAACGTACGCCCTTAGGTATATAACAAAAACTTCCGTCAGAAAAAACAGCAGAATTTAAAGCAGCATAAAAATTATCTCCTACCGGTACCACAGAAGCAAGATATTGTTTTACCAAATCCGGATATTCTTTTATTGCTTTGGACATAGAGCAAAAAATAATACCTTTTTCTTTCAGAGTGTCTTCAAACGTGGTTTTCACAGAAACCGAGTCCATTACAGCATCAAAAGCCACACCGCTCAATCGTTTTTGTTCATTAAGAGGAATACCCAATTTGTTAAATGTTTCAATGATTTGAGGGTCAACTTCGTCCAATGATTTTTTTTCTTGTTGCTTCTTGGGTGCGGCGTAGTAGATAATATTTTGAAAATCTATTTTTGGCACTTTCAAGTGAGCCCACTCGGGTACTTTCATTGTTTGCCACTTTTTATAAGCAGACAAACGAAATTCCAACAACCATTCGGGTTCTTGCTTTATGGAAGAAATTTTTCTTATAATATCCTCACTCAATCCTTTTGCAATAAACTCAGTATCAACATCGGTAACAAACCCGTATTTGTACTGCTCATTTGTTACATCGTTTATTATATTTTCACTTGATGCCATAATTTTTTTATAATACTTAAATACTCTTTACCTTATCTCTTACAGAACCATAATAAACGAGTATGTCCTATTGTCATTAGGATAAAAACCTTCTATTTGTGTTTGTCCCTTTTTGTTTTCCAAAGCCTTTGCATCGTCCAAAGAAAGATTTACTTTGCCATCTATGGCCGTGATAATGAATCCTGAACGTATGCCCATAGCGGCCAAACGAGATTTGCCTATTTTGGTAACAACCAAACCTTTTGAAAGAGAATAAGATGTTTTTTCATCTTGATTTATCTCCCTGAATGTACATCCCATTGCCTCTACCGTTTCCGAGTTGTCTTGTACTATTTCCGTAGTATTGCTTTCATTCAAAAGTGTCAAATCTTTTTTCAAAACCTCACCTTTGCGTACTATTTCGTAGTGAGCAACTTCCCCCGGAGACATTTGAGCCATAACTTCATTTACTTCTGCGTTGGTATTTACTTCTTTACCGTTGATTCTGACAACAACATCACCCTCCTTAATACCTGCTTTTTCGGCCGCAGATTTTTTCATTACCTGAGTTACATAGACTCCATGCATATCTCTAAGATTTTTTTCCACCATAAGTTTGGAATCTACCTCCTGTATTGTTATGCCGGCGGAGGCTTTCTGTGTTGTGCCATATTCTATAAGGTCTTTGATTACTTTTTTTGCTATATTGACAGGTATTGCAAAAGAATATCCTGTGTAAGAGCCGGTTGAAGAGGCTATGGCGGCATTGATACCTATTAATTTACCCTCGGTATTAACCAAAGCACCGCCCGAGTTGCCGGGATTCATTGCCGCATCGGTTTGTATAAAAGAGGTTAAGGTGTTTCTATTGTTTCTATCGCTCAAAATATTGAGGTTGCGTGCTTTGGCAGAAACTATGCCTGCCGTTACCGTACTTGTCAAGTTAAAAGGGTTGCCCACAGCCAAAACCCATTGTCCGACCTCTACGCTGTCGCTGTTGCCATATTCTAAAGGAGTAAGGTCATCGGTTTCTATTTTTATAACAGCCAAATCTGTGGACGGGTCTGTACCTATAATTTTAGCAATAAATTCTCTTTTATCATTAAGGGTTATTGTTATGGAATCGGCATCTGCCACAACGTGATTATTGGTTACTATATAGCCGTCTTTTGAAATAATGACTCCGGAGCCAGAGGTTCTGTATGTTCTTTGCCTTGATTTGAAAGGATTGTAACCAAAGAAATTATTGAAAAAATCATTATCAAAGAAATCATCGTAATAGGAAGATTGTTGATGAGCCAAACATTGTATATATACTACAGAATGAAGGCTCTTTTCTGCAGCAAGAGTAAAATCTTGTGCCTGAGTAAATAAAGCCATGCAAATACCTAATACAAAAAAGGTTATTCGCTTGGTTGTTATGTTGATATTCTGTATCATAATGTTTTATTTGTTTAGTTTTGTGAATAAATAACGCAAAGATTTATTGAATTATTATTTTTTTATCAAATTTAATATCTTTAGTGTAATACAAGTTGTTTTATATCAATTTATAATAATCTCTTTTAATCTATGCTAACCAACAAGAAAAAATAACGGCTCTGCCCTTATAAAACACCCAACGGGTGCGGCTTTGCCCCGTAAAAACAGGCTGAGCCTGAAATTTAATTGATATACATTAAAAAGTTAAAAATAGGGGTGCTACTATTGATTATCAACTACTTAACCTTTTTTGAGGGGTCAAAATCGGGCAAAAATCGTGGTTTTCAGCGTTTTCGAGAGGTTTTTTGAGGAAAAAATTTTTTCTTCGCCCGTTTTACAAAAATGAATCGGCGTTTCATTTCGACGAATCGGCGTTTCGATAAAATAAAACGCCGTTTCGTTTTTATTG
>CAZITO010000014.1:0-29336 GCA_964542225.1 uncultured Bacteroidaceae bacterium
TGATTTTAAGCCATTTTTTACCCTTCGAAAAAGGTTAACTCACTGATAATCAATAGTAGCACCCCTATTTTTGATTTTTTAGTGTATATCAATTAAAATTCCCCAAAAAAATATTTTTCGGCTCTTACTCAGCCTGTTTTCGTAGGGCAAAGCCACTACTTTTTCTTACAGGTTGGCATAAGGGCAAAACTATAATAAAATATTTTGGTGGCTGTATTTATGAAAATTTGTTAATATTGATTTATCTTATTAGAGAAAATAATAGTATTTTTGCATTATGAAACTTCTAAGCAAATGAGAGTAAATATCCATCAATTTAATTATAAGACAAAGGATTACGAATATAATACTTTGCAGATAGAAAAGTCGTTGAATGAGAGTAGTGATGAGGTCTTGAATATTTTTTCGGAACTTTCTCTTTGTGGCTCGCCTCTTTATGATTCCTCTCTTTATGCCGATATCTATAAGGAAACATCCCTTTGCGGAGAAAAATTGTTGCAGACCAAAAAGAGTTTCATTGTTGGCACGGTTGCAAAAGGCGAGGAAAATATGAAATATAACGCTTTGGTTTTTGTAAACAGAGGCGAAGTTGTCGGACTTGCGACAAAAAGAAATTTGGGCAGATTTGATACTCATTTTTCCATAGGCAACGGTATAGAGGTAATAAAGTATCAAGAAAAGACTTTGGCTTTTGGTTTTGTTGATGATTTTGAAAATTTTGTTAAAAAGAAAATAAAGACGGATGTAGTTATACTTACTTCTTCCGAATTGTTTGACAAAGATGATAAGGAAGAAATTATAAAAACGCTTTCCTTTTATGCAAGACAAATAAATACAAAAATAATTTATGTCAATCGTATAGGAGGAGAGGGTAGTTTTATTTTTGCAGGTGGAAGTTTTATAATGAACGAAAGAGGAGAAATTTGTGAAAAACTACCTATGTTTGAAGATGGGAATATTTTTGCAGATTTAGAAAACATAAAGCCCAAAACATTTGCCCCTCTTTGTTATGAGGAAAAGATTTTCAACGCCGCTGTGTTGGGATTGAAAGATTATTTTCATAAGAACAATATAAACAAAGCGGTTATAGGACTTTCCGGAGGAATAGATTCTGCAGTGGCTGTGGTTATCGGTGCAACCGCTTTGGGAAAAGAAAATGTAACAGGTGTATTGATGCCAAGCAAATACTCCTCAGACCATAGCGTAAAGGATGCAGAACTTTCGGCAAAGAATTTGGGAATAAAGTATTTGACGCTTCCTATTGAGGATATTTTTAACTCAAGTTTAACAACAATGCAACCCGTTTTTGAAGGTACAAAGCCCAATACGGCAGAGGAAAATTTGCAGGCAAGAACTCGTTGTATGATAATTATGGCTATATGCAATAAGATAGGAGCAGCAATGCTAAATACAAGTAATAAAAGTGAGAGTGCCGTGGGATATGGAACTCTTTACGGAGATGATTCCGGAGCAATGTCTGTTTTGGGTGATTTGTATAAGACAGATGTATATAAACTTGCCCGTTGGATAAATAGTAAAAGGGAGATTATACCCAATAATTCCATAATCAAACCGCCTTCGGCAGAGTTGCGATTTAATCAAAAAGATTCTGACACTTTGCCAGAATATGATGTTTTGGACAATGTTTTAAGGGAATATATAGATAATAAATTGGATTACTCCGAGTTGATAAAAAAAGGTTATGAAGAGAAACTTGTCCAAAGAGTTATTCATCTTATGAAAATCAATGAATGGAAACGTCATCAGGAAGCACCTGCATTACGTTATAGCAAAACTTGTTTTACAACCGATTATAAACAACCTATATCATAAACAAATATGAGCGACAGTATAAAGCATGAGTGTGGCATAGCAATGCTGAGATTGTTAAAACCTTTGGAATATTATCAAGAAAAATATGGTAATACGTGGGCTTTGAATCGTATGTATCTTTTAATGGAAAAACAGCACAACAGAGGACAAGACGGTGCAGGTTTTGCCTCCGTTAAATTTGATACCGAGCCCGGCAAACAATACATTGATATTTTCAAAAGTAATGACAAACAAGCCATAGCGGATATTTTCAAAAATGTTTTTGAGGACTACAAGCAAATAGAGAAAGAAAACCCTCAAAAAACACATGATATTAAGTTTTTGAAAGACAACGCAAGATTCTTTGGAGAGGTTTTTATGGGACATTTACGTTATGGTACTTTTGGGGGAAATTCTATAGCAAGTTTGCATCCTTTTCATAGGAAAAACAATTGGAAAACAAGAGATTTATTGATTGCTGGCAATTTCAATCTAACCAATATAGATGATATGCTGAACAAACTTATTTCTCTTGGCCAACACCCTGTGGATGTATCCGATACTGCCATAGTTTTGGAAAAAATAGGGAAGTTTTTGGATAGAGAGGTGGAGGAGTTGTTTAGAAAACATAAATTAAACCAAGAGTCAAACATACAGATTACCGAAAACATATCCAAAGAGATGGATTTGCAAAAAGTTTTGGCCTCATCGGTAAAACATTTTGATGGTGGTTATGTAATGTGTGGGCTTACGGGTAATGGTTATGCTTTTGCTGCAAGAGATGAGAATGGAATACGTCCTTGTTTTTGGTATAAGAATGAAGAAATAGTTGTAGTGGCTTCAGAGCGTCCTGCAATAATGACGACCTTTGATGTCTCTATAGAAGATGTTAAGGAATTAACACCGGGTTGTGCTTTGATAATCAAAAGGGATGGCACCGTGAGTGAAGAAAGAATAAAGGAAAGTCCTGCAAAATATAAAGAATGTTCTTTTGAGAGAATATATTTTTCTCGTGGTACGGACAAAGATATTTATGAAGAAAGAAAGGCTTTGGGCGAAAAAATCTTTCCTCAAATACTTAAAGCCATAGATAACGATATAAAAAACACGGTTGTGTCCTACATACCCAACACGGCTTCCGTCGCTTTTCAGGGTTTGGCAAAGGCTTTCAATGATTACTTGGACAAACAACGAAAAGAAAAAATATTATCTCTCAAAGAAAAACCGACAAAGGAAGATTTGGACGAAATCTTTGCCACCACGGTTAGAAGAGAATATATTGTTGTGAAGGATGTAAAAATGCGCACTTTTATAACTCAGGACAATGAACGAGATGATATGGTGGCTCATGTTTATGATGTAACCTATGGACAGATAAAAGAAGGTGTGGACAATCTTGTAGTAATAGACGACAGCATAGTCAGGGGCACTACTTTAAGGCAAAGCATACTTTCCATTTTGGACAAATTGGGTCCAAAGAAAATAGTTGTGGCTTCCTCTGCTCCTCAAATTCGTTACCCCGATTGTTATGGTATAGATATGTCTCGTTTAGGCTATATGGTTGCTTTCAATGCTACTATTGCTCTTTTAAAGGAGCGTGGTATGCAAAAGGTCATAGACGAAACTTATCAACTTTGCAAAAAACAAGAATCTCTTCCTATTGAGATGGTGGAAAATCAAGTTAAAGATATTTATAAACCATTTACCGATGAGGAAATTTCAAAAAAAATAGCGGAACTCATAACTCCTAAAAATTGCAAAGCAGAAATAGAAGTTGTTTATAATTCTTTGGAAAGTTTGCATGAGGCTTGCCCTAATCATACGGGCGATTGGTATTTTAGCGGTAACTACCCTACTTTTGGCGGTAACAAAGTAGCAAACACTGCTTTTATCAATTGGTATGAGGGCAACAATAAACGCTCTTATTAAATTAACTCATGTCAAAAAGATTATTCATATTGGTGTTGTTTATTTGCGGTAGTTTGTTTTATTGTGAGGCTCAAAAAAACTCCGATAAAACAAACTATGAACTTGCAAATCACTACATTAATACGGATAGATATGAGGAGGCTTGCAAATTATTGGAAGATTTGATAAATAAGAGTTTCAAAGCCGAATACTACAATTCTTTATCTTTTGTCTACAAAACTCTGCACAAGACCAAAGAGCAAGAAAAACTTATCAAACTTGCTATCAAAAAAAATAAAACAAACTATATCTATTACATAGATTATGGTTTGTTTTATTATGAAAAACAAGACACAGCCAAGGCTGATAAGATGTTTAACAAAGCGATAGACAACCTTACGGCAAACAACAGTGATATTTATTCTTGTGCCTCATATTTTAGCAACAATCATTTGTACGACTATGCTCTTAAAACTTATAGAAAAGGCAGACTTTTGCTTAAACAAAAAAACATGTATACTCATGAAATAGGTTATATCTTGCAATTGCAAGGAATGGAGAGCCAAATAATAGAGGAATATTTGATTTTATTGGAGGCTCACCCCGAATACCTTAACAGTATACAAATAAATATAAACAATTTGTTGGCTAATGATAAAGAGAATAAACTTCTAAATGAATTGCACAATACTTTATTGGAAAAAGTAAAGGAAAACCCTAAAAATGAACAACTGTGCAGGTTGTATCTTTGGACTTTGATAAAAGAAAAAAATTACAACTCGGCTTTTGTGCAAGCCAAAGCAATAGATACACGTTTTGATAATAATGAAGGTGGTACATTGTTCTCTTTTGGAGAAATAGCCATGAATAATGAAGAGTACGACATTGCTTCAAAAACATTTGATATAATAATTAATAACAATACCGATAATAATGCTTATTACACAAGAAGTATTGTAAATAAAGTAAACTGCTCCTACACTTATTTTAAGACCAAACCTTCTCATAGCAATAAAGAATTGGAAACTATGGATTTGGAGTTTAAAAAAGCCTTAGAAATTCTTGGCAATAATAGAGTTAGTGCCTCTGTTTTGCAGGATTATGCCAACTTTCTTGCTTATTACAAACACTCCTCTCAGCAAGCGGTGGATGTTTTGGACATTGTGATAAATATGACTTCTCTTTCCACAAAACAGAGAGCCTTAGCAAAAATAGACAGAGGAGATATTTATCTTATGGAGGGTGATGTTTGGGCTGCAAGTTTGGAATATTCTCAAGTAAATAAAGATTTGAAAAACGAACATGAGGGAAGTCTTGCAAAATTTAAAAATGCAATGCTTTCCTATTACACAGGAGATTTTGAGTGGGCTTTATCACAGTTTTCCACTTTACGCTCCTCCACTTCCAAACTCATAGCCAATGATGCTATGGAGTATTCCTTGCTTATAACAGAAAATATGGACGAAGACTCTTCTTACAACGCCTTGTCTTATTTTGCAAAAGCGGATTTTCTCTTTTTTCAAAAAAAATATGATGAGGCTTTGCAACAATTGTCCATTATAGAAACGTCTTATCTGAGCCATAGTATTTTGGATGACTTACTTTACAAGAAAGGACAAATAGAATATGCACAAAAACACTATGCTCAAGCCGATAGTTTGTGGCAGACGATATTATTGAAGTATCCATATGATATTGTGGCTGATGATGCTTTGTGGTCTTTGGCACAGATGTATGAAAATATTTTTAAGGATACAGTCAAAGCATTAGAATTTTATCAAAGAATAATCATTGACTATCCTTCCTCACTCTATGTAGCCCAATGTAGAAAGAAAAATGAAGAATTATCCCAACAAAAACCTTAACCTTGACTTCGTTTTATTTTAGTTTTTTAAGTGGTATAGATACGCTTTACATACAAATATTAACTCATCATAACTTATGCAAAACTATTTCTGTGGTGGTGTTATTAGGTTTTAATTGTTTTTAGTAATTTTGCAATATGAAAATACGTATTACCAAAGAGTTTCATTTTGAAATGAGTCATTGCCTCAACAATTATGATGGTGCGTGCAAAAATATACACGGACACAGTTACAAATTGTTTGTTACCCTTAGAGGAGAACCTTCAACGGATAAAGATTCTTCTTCCTATGGTATGGTTATGGACTTTACTCACCTAAAAAAAATGATAAAAGATAATATTTTGGATGTTTTTGACCATAGTCTTGTAATAGAAAGTAACTCTCCATTTATAGAAGCAATAAAACAAATAGATACGAAAAAAAACATAGTTGATTTTCAGCCGACTTGTGAAAATCTTGTACTTCATTTCAAGAAACAAATAGAAAACTTACTGCCTCAAAATGTAGAACTTTATAAGATGGTACTTTACGAAACAGCCTCTTCATGTGCCGAATGGAATAGCGAGGACAATGAATAAAAAATGATTTAAACAAATTATATTGTTATGGCAAAAGAAAATGGTTTCACTTTTCCTTCGGTGTTGAAATGGATAGTCGGCATTGCTACGGTGGGCTTGGTTATTTTCTTTTTGTGGTATTTTAAGTTTATAGTGGTATGTATATTTTTGGCAATTATATTTTCTTTGGTTGGCAGACCAATAATGAGTTTCTTGGAAAAAATCAGAATAGGCAAGTATTATTTGAGCAAGAGTCTTTGTGCCGGGCTGACTTTGATAATGGAAACAGGAATAATTGCTTTGGTCGTTTATTTGTTGGTGCCTTTAATAGTATCTCAAGCCATGAACTTTGCCGATATAGATATGCAAAAAGTATCTCAATACTACTCTGTTCATATAAAAAACATAGAGCAAATGTTGGATAAGTATAATATTATGCCTGAAAATCTTAGCCTTGAAACCTTTGTAAGTGGAAAAATTATGGCTGGGCTTAATAGTTTTAAACTTCCTTCATTGGCAAACAATATTTTGGCTTTGGCATCCAAACTTATTATGGGGGTGTTGGTTACAATGTTTATAACTTTTTTCTTTTTGAAGGACAGCCATATTGTTATGAGATTTGTGGATAATGTAACTCCCGATAAGTATATTTTGGAAGTACACAATATAATAAAAAATACTCGACTTTTGATATCAAGGTATTTCATAGGTGTTTTTTGCGAAATACTCATAATGATAACTCTTTTGAGTTTGGGCTTTTATTTGGCTGGGTTTAATAATGCTTTTCTTATAGCCGGAGTGTGTGGCGTTATGGTTATTTTGCCTTATATAGGAGTGCTTATAGGTGGAGGTTTAGGGCTTATGATACTCGTTACCGGCTTTCTTGCCCAAAATCCAAATGGAGATATTTTTCCCTTGATAGCTTTGTACATCATTATATTTGCAATTGTTAAATTGATAGACGATTTTCTTTTACAACCCTTTATTTATTCAAAAAGCGTGAAGGCTCGTCCATTGGAAATATTTCTTATAATTTTGATGGCGGGAAGAATAGGCGGTATATGGGGTATGGTCTTGGCTATACCTGTATATACGTTTTTGAGAATAATAGCAAAGGAGTTTTTTAACAAATGGAAGTTTATTAAAGCCTTAACCAAAGAGATAGGATAATGGTAGACGAAAGGACTATAGGATTTGACGAAATAAAGCAGGAGATAAAAAAACTTTGTAAAACCTCCTCCGCAAAGGAAAGAGTTGAAAAAATAACCTTTCTTAATAATTATGAAGAGGTAAAAAATTTGTTGCAAGAATGCTACGAAATGAGAGAGTTTTTACTTGGTGTTAGAAACTTTCCGAGTGAGGATTATTTTGATTGCAGGGCTTCTTTGTCTGCTCTTAGAATAGAGGGGGCTTGTATAAGTCAAGAGGATATGAAATACTTCCTGTTGTCGTTTTCTACCATAAAAGCGGTGCTGGACTTTTTTTCAAAAGAAGACAAACAAAGAGAACAAAACTTTGCTTTGAAAAAGATATATGAAAAAGTGATTTTCAATGAGGATATTTTCAAAGAATGTTTGCGTATTATGGACACTGACGGAGAAATAAAGGAAAGTTGTTCTCCTATACTCCGAGAAATAAGACAAAAACAGCAAAAATGCCAAAACCAAATTTCTCGCAAAATACAAACCTTGCTTTCTTATTCCAAAAACAATGGTTGGACGGCTTTGGACGAAGATATTACCATACGCAACAATTCATTGGTTATTCCTGTCAAATCTTCCTATAAGCGACAAATGAAAGGAATACTGCACGATACTTCACAAACAGGACAGACCTTTTACATAGAACCGGAGGAAATTGTGGAGTTGAATTTTGAAGCAAAAGAATTGTTTTTGGAGGAACAAAAGGAAATACATAGAATTTTATTGGCTTTTTCGGATTTGCTCAGAGAGAATTTGAAAGATATTTTGTCTTGTTATGATTTTCTTGTACAAATAGATTTTATCAGGGCAAAAACACTTTATGCCATTAGTATTAAGGCAGGAAAACCCGATTTAAAACCTTACCCCGTTTTGAATTGGTTTGAGGCACGACATCCTTTGTTGGAATCTTCGCTTAGAAAAAAACAAAAAAATATAGTTCCTTTGAAAATTTCCTTAAATAAGGAGCAGAGGATTTTGATTATATCAGGTCCTAATGCCGGAGGTAAGTCCGTATGTTTGAAGAGTGTTGCACTTTTACAATATATGCTTCAATGTGGGTTGCTTGTCCCAATGAAAGAAGCTTCAGAGGTTGGTATTTTTTACAATATTTTTGTTTCCATAGGTGATGCTCAAAGCATAGAAAACGACCTTAGCACATATTCTTCTCATTTATTGCAGATGAAAGAAATTTGTGAACAATCCGATAAGGATACTATTTTTCTCATCGATGAATTAGGCACAGGAACCGACCCGAGCATAGGAGGAGCAATAGCAGAGAGTGTTTTGGAGTATTTGAACGAAATAAAGTCTTGGGGTGTTGTTACAACGCACTACTCCAATTTAAAACGTCTTGCTTTGAAACATAAAAGCATTATTAATGGTGCCATGCTCTACGATACTGAAAAAATGTTGCCTCTTTTTATTCTTTCCATAGGTACGCCGGGAAGTAGTTTTGCCTTTGAAATAGCACAAAGAATAGGTTTGTCAAAAACTATCATAGAAAACGCAAAACAAAAAGTCGGTTCCTCTCAAGTCAGTTTTGAGAGAGAATTGCAACAAATAGAAGTAGAAAAACTTGCTTTGCAAGAGGAAAATAAAAAAATGAAAGCCTACGATGAGGAATTGTATAATATTGTTCAAAAATACAGACACTTGGAAGAACAACTATCCCTCAATAAAAAAAATATTCTAAATCAAGCGAGACAAGAGGCAAAGGAAATACTTCAAAATGCAAACAGTAAGATAGAAAAAACCATTGAAGCAATAAAGACAGCCAAAGCAGAAAAAGAAAAAGTAAAGCAATTAAAAGAAGATATAAAACAAAATATCTCTCAAATAACTAAGGATATACAAACAGAAGAAAGCCAAACCTCAACCTTAAATGTTTCCACTGAGGATAACACAATTTTACAAAAAAATACTCATCTAAAACTATCCAATACTCCAATACGTGAGGGCGATTATGTGTTGTTTGGTTCTGAGCAATCGGTTATGGAGGTCAAAAGTGTAAATAAAAACAAGGTGGAATTGATAAACGGAATCATAAGTATAAGAACCTCATTGGATAAGGTCAAAAAAATAGATAAACAAAACTATTTAAGACAAAAGTCAAGCAATGAAAAAAATGCCAATAACTTTGTTTCCAATCCGATAATGAATAGAATCAATGAAGTACGTGCAAGATATTCCTCTCAAATAGACCTAAGAGGCGAAAGGACGGAAGATGCTCTTAAAAAAGTTGCTCAAATGTTGGACACCGCTCGTTTGTTGGGAGAAAGACAAATAAAAATATTACATGGCAAAGGTGATGGCATTCTTAAAACAATGATAAGAAATTTTCTAAAACAGCAGCCTGAAGTAAAAACTTTTTACCCGGAAAGAGTTGAATTTGGCGGGGAAGGAATAACGATAGTGGAATTAAACTAACCATTGCGGAATATTCTATAAGGGCAAAGCAGTTATGATATGCTTTACCAATCTCTGTTAACTCGGAATAACTTACTTATAACTAACAGACAGCACTGAATGAATTTTTAAATAAATGATTATTTTCTTTGTTAGTCAAAAAAAACAACTTAAATTTGCAACGTAAAATTATACGATTATACGAGTAAAGTATTAACCCACTTAAAACAATAAAGCAATGGCAATAAAAGGAGCAATTGTAGTTGATAAAGACAAGTGTAAGGGCTGTGGCGTTTGTGTCAGTGTTTGCCCTAAGCAAGTAATTGCTTTATCAAAGAATGTAAACATAAAGGGTTATAACTATGCTGAAATGATAAACGGCGATTGTATCGGCTGTGCTTCTTGTGGTATGGTTTGTCCCGATGGAGTAATAACGGTTTACAAAGCTAAGGTCTAACTAAAAACTATAAAAGAGAAATGGCAAAAGAGTTAAAATTAATGAAAGGTAACGAAGCGATTGCCGAGGCAGCGATTCGTTCCGGTTGTGACGGCTATTTCGGATACCCAATAACCCCACAATCCGAAGTTATGGAGCATCTTATGGCAGAAATGCCTTGGGAAAAAACAGGTATGGTAGTTTTGCAGGCCGAAAGTGAAGTTGCATCAATCAATATGGTATATGGTGGTGCAGCAACAGGCAAAAGAGTTATGACCTCTTCTTCTTCACCTGGTATGTCTCTTATGCAGGAAGGTGTAACCTATCTTGCTGGAGCAGAACTTCCTTGTTTGTTGGTAAATGTTATGCGTGGTGGTCCTGGTTTGGGTACTATCCAACCTTCACAAGCAGATTATTTCCAAACAACAAAGGGTGGTGGTCACGGAGATTATCAACTTTATACCCTTGCACCTGCAAGCGTTCAGGAAATGTATGACTTTGTATTTAAGGCTTGGGATATAGCATTCAAATACAGAAACCCTGTTATGATTCTTTCCGATGGTGCTATAGGTCAGGTAATGGAAAAAGTTTATGTAGGAGATTATCTTCCTCGTTGGACAGATAAGGAAATAGCTGAAAAGGCACCTTGGGCAACTTTTGGCAAACCTGCAACAAGAGACCACAATATAGTAACCTCTTTGGAACTTGACTCTGCAAAGCAAGAGAAAAATAATCATCGTTTCCAAGCAAAATATCGTGCTATGGAAGAGAATGATACTTTGTATGAGGAAATAATGTGCGAGGATGCTGAATATATATTTGTGGCATACGGCTCTTGTGCACGTATAGCACATAAGGCTCTTCAACTTGCAAGAGAAAAAGGTATAAAGGCCGGTTTGTTGCGTCCTATTACCTTGTTCCCATTCCCAAGCAAACCAATTAAGGCTTTGGCTCAGAGAGTAAAAGGAATGCTTTCTGTAGAAATGTCAGCAGGTCAGATGGTACAAGATGTTCGTCTTGCTTCTGAGTTTAAATGTCCTGTAGAGTATTTTGGTCGTTATGGTGGTATAATTCCTACCCCACACGAAGTAGTAGAAGCATTGGAAAACAAATTAATTAAAGGCTAAGATTATGTTTAACGAAGAAGTAATAAAACCAGAAAATATTGTTTATAAAAAAACAAGTGTTCTTACCGATGCCGTTATGCACTATTGCCCTGGATGTCCTCACGGAACCATTCATAGAATAATAGCAGAGGTAATAGAAGAGATGGGCATACAAGAAACAGCGATAGGTATCGCTCCTGTTGGTTGTTCAGTTTTAGCCTACAATTATTTTAACGTAGATTTCGTTGAAGCAGCCCATGGTAGAGCACCTGCTTTGGCTACGGCTATTCAGAGACTTCACCCTAATCACCATACGTTTACATATCAAGGAGACGGCGATTTGGCTGCTATAGGTACTGCGGAAACTATTCACGCTTGTAACCGTGGCGAGAATATTATAATATTCTTTGTAAATAATGCAATCTATGGTATGACAGGAGGTCAAATGGCTCCTACTACATTGGTAGGTATGAAATCGGCTACTACTCCATACGGACGTAGAGTGGATTTGAACGGTTGGCCATTGCAAATTACCGAGTTGGTGGCACAACTTCCGGGTACCGATTACGTTACTCGTCAAAGTGCTTCTACTCCTGCGGACGTAAGAAAGGCAAAAGCCGCTGTAAGAAAGGCATTTGAAAATCAGGCTGCAAAGAGAGGAACTCAGTTTGTTGAGTTCGTTTCTACTTGCAACTCCGGTTGGAAAATGACTCCTGTGGCTGCCAATGAATGGATGCGTAAGAATATGTTCCCTAAATATGTCTTGGGTGATATCAAAGCCGAAGGTAAGATAGTTAGAGAATACAACCCGGATGACAGCAAAGTTATCAGAGAGTTGATTCCTGTAAAATAAGTATTAACCCATTAAAAAATTACTACAATGACAGAAGAAATAATTATAGCAGGTTTCGGAGGACAAGGAGTTTTATCTATGGGTAAAATACTTGCTTACTCTGGTGCAATGCAAGGCAAAGAAGTTAGTTGGATGCCAAGTTATGGTCCTGAAATGAGAGGTGGTACAGCCAATGTATCTGTTATCATTTCTGACGAGAGAATATCTTCTCCTATAATAAGTCAATTTGATACCGCCATCATTCTTAATCAACAATCTTTGGACAAGTTTGAGAGTGCCGTAAAACCCGGTGGTCTTTTGATTTATGATCCAAATGGTATTACCAAAGCACCTACACGCAAGGATATCAATATTTACAAGATTCCTGCGACAGAAAAGAGTGCTGAAATGGGTATGGCAAAGGTGTTCAATATGATGGTATTGGGCGGTTTCCTAAAAATCAAACCCGTTGTTACAGAACAATACATAGAGGAAGGTTTGAAACACTCTTTACCTGAGCGTCATCACAAACTTATTCCTACCAACCTTGATGCAGTAGCAAAAGGAAAGGAACTGATAGAAGCAGTAAATGTTTTGTAAAATATAATTTTTTACATTTCAGTAAAAAGAGTGAGAAGTATCTATTTACTTCTCACTCTTTTTTTGTTTATGTTTTATTTATAATAAAAAACGCAACTTATTATTACAGTTAGTTTTTATTGTATACTTGTTTATCTTTTATAGATGGCAAAAAATAACTTATCATTTACTTGTTTTGTATTTTTTATAAAGTATAAAAAACGGAAAGATTTTATCCTTTCCGTCTATAGATTCCATAAATCAAATATTCTTTTTATGTTACCTGTTTTTTACCTTTATAAATAGGTCGGCCTATTTTTCGTTTCCAATGAAAATAGAACGATATAAAGAAACAAATCCACCAACACATAAAAAATGTTTTATACCCCAAATTCCAACATGTTCCACACAAACAGAAACAAGCGAATTTACAAATAAACAGGACAAAGTAATAATTACCGACCAAAATATAAAATAAGCATAGTCGTGGGTATTCAAATATTTAAAAAATTTCCTCCACATACATCACACTCCTCTCTATTTACCTATCGCTGATGCCAATTTATGATTACTTGATAATACTTCATCGTTTTCTCTATTGCAAGAAAACAGCATACAACTTATCGCTATAATGAAAGCGAAAAATGTTTTTTTGTTTTTCATATCCTTTTAAGTTTCGTTTGTTCTGTTATTTTTTGCAGAGTTACAAATTTAACCTCAACTTGGTATAAGAAATAATAAAAAATATAGAGAAATAGAAGGTATAAATGGGAATAAGATTGCAGAGGCAATAGAGGGGTGTATATTGGAGGGAAAATTTGCTTCAAAAGGAATAGCAACATTGGGAAAAGTAAGGCAGGCTGTAACAGGTAGTGAATATGAGGGAGAAATAGAGCAAGCGATAGAGAACTATGTGATAGGTGCAAATAAATTAAATGCACAGACACAGGAAATAAATGCACAACTGCAGAAAATGAATAATGCAAAAAGAAAGCAGTATGTGGATGGTATTATAGAGAATATTCATAGACAAGGGAAAAATAATATTTTATATAACGGTGTAAAGGCAGGATGTTATTTTGAATTGAAAAACCCTCAAACCAACAGAACAGAAAAGTATATCAGTGAGGTAATGAATAAGGACGGGCATAGTATAGGCTTTATTGTGAGTAAAGGACAAAATGAAAAGGGAGAGGCGGTTCTTGTTGTTATGGATGGTTTTGGCAATAAGAATGAAATGACTTTGCCGGAAGTGTATAAGCAAGCAGAAGGCGGAGAATTTGCAAACAACCCTATCTTATTTACAAGGGTGGAAGATGTATATGATTATTTGAAAGAGCAAGCGGGCGAGAATGTGGAATTGAGGACAGAAATAGAAACAAGAAAATTATTAAGCGACTATATACAAATACAAAAGGATGGTAGCAGAGTGTTAAGGGTGGCGAAATTGTCGGATGGCAACACCATGTTTGTAAAAGATGAAAACGAGCAAGCGGGAACCATTACGGGATTGATGGTAACGAGCGAGAGCTATGCACCGGAACAAAGAAGTATAAGAGAGGTGGAGACAATAGACAATAGGAACGCAGACCAAATAATAAGTAATAGTGCAAATATATTTGCAAGCAGTATAGAGGCTGACGCAAATAAAAATAAATACAAAAACAACGACTATGAAAGAACAGAAAATAATACTCAAACAAAGGAGAGTACAACACAAAATGATGAGGTAGAGCAACCATCAAGCGAAAACACACAAGAAACAGAAAAGCAAGTTGAGAATATTTATAACCAAGAACAAGAAAATAAAGAGGAAGGAAAAGCCAAATTAAACAAAGATGAGGCGGAGGAATTTGTCATAAGTATGGAACAAAGGGCAGAGAGTGTGCCTGAAATAGAACTTACGCCGGAGAATTGGGAAAAAGAATTTGGGCAAGAGGGAATAATAGACACTCCTATTGGGCAAGTAAAAATGGGAGAAAATCAATATTTTAAACTTGAAAAACAGGGTAGAGAAGGCAAGTTGGGAATGGTTAAGCCTACATTAACAAACCCTGACGTTATAATAGAGGATAAGAGCAGAGCAAAAGAGGGAGATGTAGCAGAAAGGGAGAGTAGTTATATTTTTGTCAAGGCTTTTAAAAAAGAGGATAATACAAGATGTTATTACTTTACTTCTGTAACAGTAAGAAAAGAAAATAAAGAGGTTGTTATTTCTAACCAAGAAAAAGGTAAGGGCAGAATATTGAATCTGCTTCAAAAAGGAAAAATACTTTGGAAATACGCCGATAATATTTCTGTTACTTCAGACAAAGAACAAGGCTTATACTCTAATTTGGAAAGGAAAACGTCTGATTCCTCTTTAGAGGGCACGGATGCGCCTCAAAGTACTTTTGAAAGCAAAGGTACAAGAAAAAAAGAGAATGAAAAAGATGAGCAGGAAAAATTTGAGGAAGGCGACAATAAAAAAGAATATAAGTTAAGCGAGCAGACGGATGATAACGGATTGCGTTTTGTAGAAGCAAGCAATGGAGATATAGATTTTGGCGAAATAACCGCCGACAAAGGAGGTCTGACACCTGCACCTATACGATTGAGCGAGGGATTTAATAAGAAAACAAAAGAAGGGAATAATGTAGGTTATGGATTGGAACATATAGAAGCAGGACACGGAGAACAAATACGACATTCCGGGTTTAATTCTGTAGTGGAATTTGTAGAGGAGGTTGCAAAGAATTATACAACGATAAGAATAGGAAATAAGCGAAATAATAAGCAAGATACCTATATTTTAGAGATTAAAGACAAAAATAATAACACTTTGTTTATAGAATTATCAAAAGACGGTAAGTATTGGACTATAAACAGTGCAGGAGTTTTTAGAGAGGACTATTCCAAAAATAAATCGGTTGTATGGTCTCTACCCGCACTTGAGAACGATTCTACCGTTGGAACCGCAGGAGTTCAGAACCAAAACAAGAACGGTAATTCTTTGAGCGGGAAATCTCCACAAACAACCGATTCAGAGGGCAAAGGTACAAGAAAAAATGATATTGAAAAAGATGAGCAGGAAAAATTTGAGGAAGGCGACAAGGTAAGGATAAGAAAGAAAGGAGATTTATTTAATGAGGAGGGCGAGGTTATAAGAGTAGCGGAAAAACATATGTATATTCAAAGGGAGAGCGGGGCGATAATAACATTATTATTGCCATTGAATAATACACCGTGGGAGATAGAAAAGATAAAAGAAACAACAGAAAACAATACTCAATCAAAGGAGAGTGCAACAAAACAAAATGATGAGGTAGAGCAACCATCAAGCGAAAACACACAAGAAACAGAAAAGCAAGTTGAGAATAAAAGACTTCCTTTTGAAAATAAAAGAAACCTTTTAAAAGGTTCATCTGTGGACGGTAGTACCACAATCAATCCTACTAATGATAGCAGTCGGCAGAAACCGAATATTTCTACTCTTGATGAACAGCAAGGCAAAGGTATAACAAAAAATGAGAATAGCAAAGAATATAATAATGAAAACAATGAAAGTTTAAAGAAAATAGGGTTAACAGAATCTCAAATAAGTAATCAATTAGACCAAAATTACAGTCCGTTTATCGTTTCACCTAATGGAAATATTGATTTTGGATATACAAGCAAAAATGAAAATCTGCCTGAAGCACCTATTAGACTATCATTAGGAACGAGCGAAAACGGATATATTCATATAAACAATAGACACGGTGAGGAAATACGTAAGGCAGGCTTTAATTCTATTTTAGATTTTATTGTTTATGTATTGGAGCATAAGACAAGAATTGTAGAGGGTAGTTCATATGATAATAATAGCGGGACAAAGAATAAAACATATCTTATTCAAGTAGTAGATAAACATAATAATACATTATACATACAACTATCACGCGATGGTAAATACTGGAATATAAACAGTGCAGGAGTTTTTAGTAAAAGATATGGAAATAGAAATAAAGAAGTATGGTCTGTATCCGCCCAACAGAATAACGTTCCGGCTAACGTCAGTGATGATTTGCGAAGTGAAACCAAAGCCGATAAGGTATCAAATCCTAACGTGCAATCATCCATACTTTCTGAAAGCAAAGGTATAACAAAAAATGAGAATAGCAAAGAAAGAGAACAAGAAAAGAAAGAGGAGGGCGACAATAAAAAAGAATATAAGTTAAGCGAGCAGAGGGATGATAACGGATTGCGTTTTGTAGAAGCAAGCGATGGAGGTATAGATTTTGGCGAAATAACCGCCGACAAGGGAGGTCTGACACCTGCACCTATACGATTGAGCGAGGGATTTAATGATGAATATGACAAAGGTTATGGTTTAAAACACATTAAAGCCAGACACGGAGAACAAATATTAAATGCAGGTTATGTATCTATAGAAGCTTTTATAGAGGATGTTGCACGTAATTTTGATACTATTAGAGAAGGTAATACAAGAGCAACGAATGATACTTATTTATTGGAAATAACAGATAAGCATAATAATACATTGTATATTGAATTATCAAAAGACGGTAATTATTGGAATATAAACAGTGCCGGCATATTCAAAAAAGGATATTCAAAAAATAAATCGGTTATTTGGACTTTACCCACAGTAAGTAGTAGCACAAACACCAATACTACTGGAGTTAATCACGGCACTACAAAGGGTGCAACCGTCACCAGCGGGAATTCTCCACAAACAACCGATTCAGAGGGCAAAAGTACAACAAAAACAGGAAATAAGGTAGGAATAGAGCAGGAAAAAGATGAGGGAGTAGTGGCGATAAGGCGCAGGTATGAGGGGCGGATAAGCGTGTAGGCAGGAAAGGAACAAAGATATTGCCTAATGGTGAGAAAGTAAAGGGCAGGTTTGTGATAGTGGAGGCGGAGGGTTTGGCACCGAGCCACGATATAGAAAGGAACTTTGCACAGACGGAGGGCTTTCCAACGAGGGAAGACGGCAGTACGTTGAACGATAGGGATTATCAGCACGACAAATCGGCTCAACAGCAGGTATTGACAAGGAGCAGGAAATATGACGGACGTGCTGTACAGGATATGCCTATAATAGATAAGAACGGTATAGTGTTATCGGGTAATGACAGGACAATGAGCGGACAACTTGCAGCAAAGCAGGGAACAGATACGGAGTATTTGGAGTATTTGGGGGTTAATGCCGAAATGTATGGTTTGGACGAGGAGCAAGTAAGGGAAATGAGACACCCGAGACTTGTCTTTGAATTGGAGGAGAATATGCCATATACGACACAGAGTTTTGCCATATTTAATGCTAACGAAAGAAAGACTCAGAACAATACTGAGAAAGCCATCAAAGTAGGCAAGACAATAAGCGAAAAAACAATAAAAATGATTGCCGAAAAATTTGACGAATACGAAAGTATAGCGGAGTGTTTGCAAGATATTGCGGGCAGTAAGTTTATAATAGACAGGTTGGTAGAGGATGGTATATTGCAGAGGAATGATGTAGAGGAAATGGTGGAGGAAAGAGGCTTGTTGAATGCTACGGGCAAGGAGTTTGTGCAGACGGTTTTGTTGGGAACGATATTGAATGAGGAAAGTATAAGGATAGTGGGCAGTATGCCTTTTATAAGGAATATAGTGTTGTCGTCTTTGAATGAGATATTGCAGAACAGAAAATTGTCGGACAAATATACTTTGAACAGAGAAATAAATGAGGCAATAAAGGTTGTATATGAGGCACACAAACAGCAAAAAATAAAGCAGGGCGAGGTATTGACTTTATATTACAGTCAGATAGATATATTTACGGGAGAGGCTAATATAAAAGAGGTGACAATACAATTGCTTGCTGATATTTTGAACGGTACAAAAGTAAAAGAATTGAAAAAAGTATTACTTTTGTACAATGTGGATGCACAATCGGCAGACAATGGGGAGTTGGATATGTTTGGAGTGCCGGGCAGTGTAAAGACAAAAGAACAAATATTAAAAGATATATTAAAAAGAATAAAAGAAAATGAGCAAAGAAAATCAAATGCAAAAGTTGGGCGGATTGGCAATGGCAATATTGAGAGTAAGGAAAGCGGAGGAACTGATGGAACAGAATCCGGGTATGAGCGAGAAAGAAGCGGATATAAAAGCCAAAGAAATAATAGAGGAAGAGTTCCGACAGATGAGCGAGGAAGACAACGAACAATAGAGCAAGAGAGAATAGAAAGAAAAGAGGGATACGGAGAAATTACACAAAAAAACACGGAATTTAATGACACCATAGAAGAGCTAACGGAGGGCAACGCTGATAGTGTTATTTTAAGATGTGGAAAGCCAAGTAAGATATTAAAGGAAGTAGGAATACCGAATAAAGAAATAGTATTACAAGGCAATAAACTTATAAAGAAAGCCAAACAACATAAATTTGATATTAGTAATGTAAAGGATTTGCCAATAAAGTTGCAAACTCCTACTGCAATATTTAAAGGAAGTTATGAAGGGAGTTTTGTTGTACTTAGTGAAATAAAAATCAATGGTAAGAATGCGGTAATATCTATTGATATAAATAAGGGAGAGGTACAAGATATAAATTTGATAACGTCTATTTACGACAAAGCGGACGAAAAATTTAAAAGGTGGGTGTATGAAGGCAAATTGTTGTATAAGGATAAAGAAAAGTCCCTTGTCTTTTTAAGCTCCTCCACTCCAATTGTGGACGCTACGAAAAGACAAGAGACTTCTGAGGGCGAAAGTACAACAAATAAAGAGAACAGTATAGTAGATGAGGCAAAAAAGAAAATAAAAGAGAAGTTATCCAAGATAAAAACAAAGGAAATAAACGGATTAGATATAGACGAGTATTATAGGCAGGCGGTAGCAAAAGGCGGTTATTTTGAGAGAACTATGACCGATAGCGGTAAGTGGGAGTATAGGTATTATGAGAATGCAGGAACTTATACAATAATAACAAAGGCAGAGTATGATTATGCGTTATCTATAGGAGGAAAGCACGAACCGTCGGAGTTGAAAGATTTGTTGCTAAAAGATAGGGAGTATAACAGATTAGCGGGCAAATACGGGTATAAGGACGCTGAGGATATTATGCTTTCCATTAAAGAGGCTGAAAAGCAGGGATTGGAAGCAAATCTGAAAGAATTATGGGCGTATTATGAATTAGCAAAGACTTATGACAAATGGTATAATAGATTAGAAAATTATTATATATATTATGTAGATAATCACTTTAAAGAGGTAGAAAAACAACAAGAAATAAAGCCGATAGGCAAAGGAGAATTTGGCAATATATATGACCAATTCAAAGGAAAAACCAAAGAAGCTATAGAATTCTTAAAGGAAAGAAAAGAAGGTGAGGTGTTAGAAGCACTTTATCATAAGGATGTGGGATATATAGATTTGATATGGGGCAAAGAAGGAACAGCAAAAAGTGATGGTTATGGAATATCCAAACTTATAAAATACCACCCGGAAGTTGTTGATAATTTACAAAAGATTATCAACGATATGCATATAACACAAAAGACAGACAACAGAATACAACTTGAGAATGATAAATACAAGGCGAGTGTCCGTTTGACGTGGAATAATAAACGTAAGACGTGTTTATTAACTGCATTTCAAAAAAATAGTGTCTCCGACAATACGACAGACACTGGCGAAACCATAAAAGGCAAGAGAAATGACACCGCTACTTCTCAAAACACTATTTCTAACAGCAAAGGTACAACAAAAACGGAAACTGACAAAGAAAGAGAGGAAAAGTATGCAAGGGAAATACCTAAAGATAAAGCAGAATGCAAAGAAAGAATTAAAGAATTATTACAAAAATCCAAACAAGAAGGAAGTATAGTTGAAAGAGTTGTTGTTGGTGGAATAACGGACAGACAAAAACAAGATTTAAATCAAATAGGGGTTGTTGTTGATAAACTTTGGGTGCATTCTTTGGAAAATTCCGCTGTGCTACATACGAAAAAACAGCACGGCAATAGCAAAACTGAAAACAAACGCGAACAAGAAGCCATAACAGAGAGTGATTATGAGCTGATACCTGATATTTTAGAGAATTATGATAAAATAGAAAAATCTACAAATAAGGACAATCAAGGCAGGGATGTTATCATATATCAAAAAGAATATTCCGATGGAAATATATATTATTTAGAAGAAGTAAGGGAAAAGAGAAAGTCGCTTGCGTTTAAGACTATGTATAAAAAGAAAAAAGGAAGCAATACTTCTGACGGGTTTATGCAAAAGTCCCCTACCCTTACGTCCGAAACGGCTTCAGATACTCTCACTTCCGAAAGCAAAGGTACAACAAAAACGGAAACTGACAAAGAAAGAGAGGAAAAAGAAAGGAAAAAGTGGGATAAAAGAAATAAGGAAAGTCTTTTAAATTTCAGAGAAAAAACAGATTCAACCGGACGTACGAGTGCAGAAACGGAAAAATTTGACAGCGATAATATATCCATACCTTTAACACTTGATGGACAAGCTTCGTCAATAAGTATTGCAATATTATTGTCCGATGATATTACAGAGCCCGGCCTTACAGTTGCTCTTTATGAATATCCGACAAAAACCGATGCAGACTTAAATAAAAAAGAATGGTGGCAAGAATTTGAAAATAATATAGAAGTTTATAACAAGAATGTACCTGAAAAAGAAAGAGGCTTTGAATATTTAGACACTCCTTTTATACAGTTTAGGAGCGTGGATGCTTGTATAAAATTTGCTGATTTTCTTAAAAACAGGCTATCACTACAAAAAACAGGTGGCGAAGTGGAGCAGATGACAAGTGAGGAGAAGGAATTAATGGATATTGTCGCAGAGGAACAAGCGATAATAGACAAAGCCAAAGCGGAAGGTACGTATATGAAAGCACCCAACGGAAAGAAAACCAACCTGACGGAAAAACAATGGGTGCAAGTAAGGACGAAAGCCTTTAAAGAATGGTTCGGCGACTGGGAAAAAACGGCAAGAATAGAAAAGTTAAAGAAAAGTAAAAGTATCATTGCAACGGGGGAGGAGTATAAAGGCAAATATGAGTTGGATAATAAGTCAGCAGATAATTATATAAAAGACAATTTGCGAAATGAATACACGAATAAAGACACAGGAGATAAAATAAAGATAACCCGCACAGGAGCCGAAAAGGTAACAAGACACGATGCTGAAAATGAAATACATTTAAAGTCTATAGCCTTAATCCCGGAAATGTTGGAGAATGCCGTATTTATAACAGAAACAACAAACGAAAAAGAAAAAAGAGGTTTTGATAGTTATAAGTATTATGTAGTAGGCTTAAATATCGGTGGCGTAGATTATACGGCAAAATTGGTTATCGGAGTAAAAAACGGGCAGACTTATTATGACCACGCCTTAACGGAAATATCAAAAGAAAAACTCCTTGATGAAAGGGACAGAATAAAGCGTCTGTTTATCAACAAGGAGAATTTACGAGGCAAAGATACAAGATTATTTTCAATTATAAGTGAAAATTCGTCAAAAGTTGTTGATGAGAACGGAGAGCCGAGGGTGGTGTATCATATAACAGACAGCGAGTTTAATGTTTTTGACAGAGAGCAAGCGAGAGTAAATAGCGATGTGCAAGGGTTCTTTTTCAGTAGTGGCAAAGAGGATTGGGCGGATATGGGTGAAAATATCATGGGCGTATTTTTGAATATAAAAAACCTGACAGATAAGCCATTATTGGATTTATCGCAAAATAGAGCAGGAGAAAAAGCAAGAGAGTTGTTGCAAGAGCAAGGATATGACGGCACGATAGTGAAAGAGGATGAGGCAGAAATAGAATATTGTGTTTTTGAGCCGAACCAGATAAAGAGTGCAACCGACAATACGGGAGCATTTAACAAAGACAATAATGATATAAGGTTTGCCAAGGGGACGGATGTCCAAACCGACAGATATTTAGAAAAGAACGATAACAAAACAGAGAAGAACAAACAACAAAAGATAAGCGACAAGGTTGCACAGACAATAAGCAACGAGGAGGCAGAGTTAAGGAATGTGTTGGTAGAAACAATGCAAGAGGCAGGTATAGAGGTTGTAACGGACAATAAAGAGGCACAAAGGGTTTTGGATATAGCAAACGGAAAAGTAAAAACTAATGGCAAAACAAAAAAAGAGCGTTTCTCAACGTGTAATAAGTCTTGAAAACTCCCTACACTCTACGTCCGTAACGGGTGAGGCAACTCTTTCAACCGCAAAGATACCACAAATTTTTGAAACTACAAAAAGCATTTTAGAGCAAACAAAGGAGGATTTAGAAAAGGTCAATAATAGGTTTAATGAGGAGTTGGATAAGTTTGAGCAAGGCAAAATGCGTTCAAGCGATAAGTTTGATTTGGGACAGCCGAGCGACATACTTATTGCAAGTGGTTTGAATGCGTCAGAAATAACAATGACGCAGAGCGTTTTAAAGAAACATTTGGAAAAACACGGGCTAACAACACAAGATATTAAGAACTTGCCGAATGCCATTCAAAGTCCTATAATGGTATATGAATGGGGAACAAAAGCCAAAAACAGTGTTATCATTACATCAATACCGAGAGGGAATGAAAGGGTAACTGTTTCTATAAGGATGAACATTAACGGAAAAGAATTACAAGTTAATGGAATATCAAGTGTGCACGGAAAATCCGTAGAACGATTATTAAAAGAAATAAATACCCCTAACAGTGATTTTGCAAAAGACAATTTGAAGTATGTGAACAAAAAAGAAGTCCTTGATTGGTTTGCTATGGAGACTCCTTTGGTCTCAAGTCAAATCGAACAAAAACTTCTTTCGGTTGCAAAGATAGTACAAAATTTTGAAAACCCGCAAGAAATACAAGAAAAAGATGAGGTAAATAAAAGGTTTAATGAGGCATCGGATAATTTTAAACGAGGTATAAATGCTATCAGAAAGATAGCAGAGGGTGAGGATTTTGTGCCAAATGCAATGTATCGTACTGACTTAAAACAATACAGTGATGCAATAGGAATATCTTTTTATTGGGGAGTTGCAGGAAGTAAAGACAAAGATTATAAGGGCGGATATGGACTACAACACATTAGTGCAAAACACGGAACAGAAACTTTATTAAACATTATAGACGTTATTGATAATGGAGATATAGTTCGTTATGTTGAGGGTAATAAGACTGTCATATTAGGAAATGGTACTTATGAATGTGTGCTTGCACTAACGAATAACGGGCAACAGGAGACTTGGCTATTAACAGGCTGGAAAAAGAACAAAAAGGCAGGTGAAAACGGCGAGGTTAGTACTCAACACGCCTCTACGCAAACCAGCCCTACATTTAGTCGTGAAGATTTGGGTGCTGCCTTTACTGATGCAAAGATACAACAAATTTTTGAAACTACAAAAAGCATTTTAGAGCAAACAAAGGAGGATTTAGAAAAGGTCAATAATAGGTTTAATGAGGAGTTGCAACAACAGATAGACGGCACACTTGCGAAAGACCATACCTATCAATTGGGCAGACCGTCAGAGATATTACAGAGTGCGGGAATACCAAACCTGCCGATAGAATTGAAAGCAAGCAGGCTGAATAGTAAATCAAAGCAAGAAAATCATCCGTTTGAATTAGGAAATGTTAAAAATTTGGTAGAGGCTTTGCAAAATCCTTTGGCGGTATTTGAATATGGAGATAAGACGAAGGCACAAAATATCATTATAGGAATACAGAAAGAGGGTAAAAACTTTCTTGTAGGAATATCTATCAACCCGCTAAATTTACAAATAAATGATGTTAGAGGAATATTTCCTAAGGATAATTCAGAATGGTTAAATTGGATAGCACAAGATAAGGCTTTGTATTTAGATAAAAAAAGAATTCAAACCTTAATAAACCAACAGCGAATCAATCTCGCTGAGGTGGAATATTTAGATTTGAATTCGGTTGCAAAGATAGTACAAAATTTTGAAAACCCGACGATAAAAGAAGGAAAAAGTGATAAAAATAATTTCGTGGAGCAGAGGGCTTATCACGGAAGCGGCGCTGACTTTGAAAAATTTGACCACTCTCATATGGGAGAAGGTGAAGGTGCGCAAGCGTATGGCTGGGGAACTTATGTAACAGAGGTGGACGGTATTGCGAAAGAGTATGCAACAACAATCGCAGAAAAAAACATAGAGAACAGTACATATGAGGGTGTAAGAATAGAGAATGTATTTAATCCTTTTGTGCGAAAGATTCTGCAAGAAATTATCAGCAGATACGCAGGTTATAGAGGGCGAGTTGCGTTGTCTGAGGTAAAAGCGGATTATATAAACGAGTTGGAACGTCATAAGAAAGCGTCTTATAACAGGTGGAAACAGTGTGAGAAAGAGTATAAAGCGATAAGTAGTCTGAAGGAGGCTATAGAACGTGCCGAATGGTACGAAAAATCGGAGTTTTGGAAAACGAATATAATAATACGCAAACGTATATAAATATAGCGACTTATATAAATGAGAAAGAATTGCGGGTATTACCTTATAGTCCTATTTTGTATAGTGTGGAGATACTGGACGACAACGGAACGAATTATCTTTATTATGAGGAGTTTTTGACAAAAGATGTGTTAAACAGGGTTGTAACGGCGATTGACGGGGGCGATATAAAGAAAAAATTAAAGTCAAGGTTTTTTAAGAGCAGGACTGCGGAAAAAATAAAGGAATTTATAAGAGACGAATACAAGAAAAGGGGAATCAAGGTAAAGTACGCTTATAATGCGGATTTGATTAAGGCTTTGGCAAAATTAAAGGGTAGTGATAAGGCGGCGAGCAAGGTATTGGCGAAAGCGGGGTTTGTAGGAGTATCATATCCTGCACAATATAGAAGTGGAGGCAGAAGTGACGGCAAAAGAAATTATGTTATCTTTAATGAAAAAGACTTAAAGATAACAAATAAGATAAGGCTGTTTAGGAGTGGAAATGGCGAGGTGTACGGTTTTGTAAAGAATGGAAAGATATATATTGACACAAGCATTGCCAGAGCTGACACTCCTATACACGAATATACGCACCTTTGGGCAAGGGCTCTGAGGGAGAATAACCCGAGGGAGTGGAATAATATCATAAAGTTATTGAAAAAAGAGGAGCAAACGTGGGAGTATGTAAAGCAAATATACCCGGAACTGACAGCGGATAGTGATATTGCCGATGAGGTGTTGGCAATGTATAGTGGAAAGAGAGGGGAAGAAAGATTAAAAGAGGAAATAAACAGAGTAAGAGCGGATAAGAGTAAGAGTGTATTTGATAGGGCAAGGATAATAAGAGGTTTGCATAATATCAAACAGGCTTTGGACAGATTTTGGGAAGGTGTTGCGGACTTTTTGCATATACATTACACGACAGCACAGGAGGTTGCCGACAGGGTTTTGTATGATATGTTAAACAAGGTAAATCCCAATGAGTATATAAGCAACAAATCGGGTAATGTACATGGACAAAGACAATATAACGCGGAGGAACAAGCAATAATAGACAAAGGTCGTTTACTTGCCGGAGAAGGGATAACAAGTCCAATTCGCTCGCAGGTAAACAACCTTTCAGGCGGCAAAGATACAAGATTATTTTCAATTATAAGTGAAAATTCGTCAAAAGTTGTAGATGAAAACGGAGAAAACACTCGTGCAGAGAGAATAGGACAAATATCACGTCAGGCTGAAAGAGAGATAAGGAGGGAGGATAAGGAACAAAAGGATAAGACGATGGAGAATGTTATGTCTATGATAGGCAGGGCAGGAATAGAGGTAGAGGTGATGACGGCAAAAGAGTTGTTGGAGAAGGCAAGCGAGATGGACAGCAAAGCGGTTGAAATATTGCAGAGTGTGGAGGGAGTGTTATTTGGCTTTGTGTATGATGGGAAGATATATATATAGATAGCGAGATAGGAAATACGGAAACCTTGTTGCACGAATGGACGCACTTATGGGATATAAGTTGTAGAAAAAACAACTCGGAATTGTGGAAAAAAGGACATGAACTGATGAAACAAACGCCACTATGGAATGAAATAAGAGCAAGGGAAGAATACGGCGAGTTGTCGGATGATGAGTTGGCAAGCGAAGTGCATGCACGACTTGTAGGCAAAGAGGGAGAGCAATTGTTGAAACAAATGCAACAGGAGGCTTTTATGAATGGAGATAATGCTACTATATTGAAAAGGCAGAGAGTGTTGTATAAGTTGAAAGAGTGGTTAAAAGAGTTTTGGCAATGGGTAAAAGGAACGCAAGTAAGCGGTATGGAGAATATGAGTTTGGAGGAGTTTATAAGCATGCCTATTGCGGAGTTAGTGGAAAGAAGTAAAGCGAGAGAAAAAGATGAGGTAAATAAAAGGTTTAATGAAGAGTTGGAGGAGTTTAAAGATGGCAGGATGTCGTCAAATAAGAAGTTTGATTTGGGAGAGCCGGGCAAGATACTTATTGCAAGCGGAGTAAGAGGTTCTAACATAACGATGACACAGAGTGTATTGAAGAAACATTTGGAGAAACATAACATAGGTATAGATGAAATAAAGGATTTGGTGAAAGCGATAAATAAGCCAATGATGGTTTATGAATGGGGAAGTAAAGCAAAATCTATAATTATAATGACTAATATAAAGAGAGAGAACGGAGATAAGATAAGCGTTGCTATAAGAGTAAACAAAGAGAAAGGAGAATTGAATATAGATGAGATTGTAAGTATTCACGGCAAAGAGGGAAAACGTTTTATAAATGATATGCTAAATGCAAAAGAAGGTGGCATACAAGAGGCTTTAAAATACGTACAAGATAATAAAAAAGAAGTCCTTGATTGGCTTGCTATGGAGACTCCCAAGGTCTCAAGTCAAACCGAACAAGAACTTCACATTACAAAGGTAGTACAAAATTTTGAAAACCCGCAAGAAATACAAGAAAAAGATGAGGTAAATAAAAGGTTTAATGAGGAGTTGCAACAACAGATAGACGGCACACTTGCGAAAGACCATACCTATCAATTGGGCAGACCGTCAGAGATATTACAGAGTGCGGGAATACCAAACCTGCCGATAGAATTGAAAGCAAGCAGGCTGAATAGTAAATCAAAGCAAGAAAATCATCCGTTTGAATTATCAGAAATAAAGGGTTTGGTAGATGCTATACACAATCCTTTGGCGGTATTTAGAAGTGCAACACACATAGGAAGCAATGTGATACTTACAGAGATAAGACACAAAGGAAAAAACTTTGTTGTCGCTATTCAAACAAATAAGAAAGATGATAAAATAGAGATTAATAGTGTCCGCTCAGTACATTATAGGCAATCCCCTACACATATATTAAATTGGATTGAAGGTGGTTTGGCGGATTATATTAAGCCAACGTTTACACAGAAATGGTTGGAGCCATTAAAGAAAGAGCTCCGTTCTCAACCGCAGTACAATTCCACGGACGTGAGAACGAAACTCAATTCGGTTGCAAAGATAGTACAAAATTTTGAAAACCCGCCAATAGAGAAAGAAAAAATATTAGGATGATGGCAGGCAGGCGAAAAGGGATACAAAATAAGATAGAGCCAAATGAGGATTTTTATATAGATGCGAAGGAATGGACGGACGAGGAGAGCAATTTGGATAGTATTAAACAAGAAGGCGAAGGGAAGAATACACAAGCAGGAAATACAAAGAAAAAATGGAATAAAGAAAAAGGGTATTGGGAAAATGAAAAGTATAAGAGTGGATTGCCGAAGGTGGTTACGGGAATAAGCCAACGAGGTACAGCGGAGACCAACCGTTGGGTAATGGCAATGCAATTGCGGTTGAACGGCGGTTGGAAATGGGATAACAAAACGAATAAGTTCGTTAGGAAAAAGCAATGGTTTAACAGTATAGATATGTGGTTTGATTGGGCAAGCGGAGTAAGAAAGATGGTAACGATGATAAAGTTATTGGGTGGCAAGGTTGATAAGAACCCTTATTATATGTTTTTGAATGTGGATAACAAGACAGATGGTTTGATAAGTACGAGGGTAACCACAAGAGAGGTAGAAAATGAATTGCTTATAGAAAAAATGTCTAAGAGAAGCGGTTTGAGCAGACAAGAAATAAAAGAGCTATTGATAGTCAATAGTATGCCGGGGAGAACTGCAAGAATGATATATTACGAAATAGAAAAGATACAAGAAAAGATAGACAGGAATATGGGTAATGATACGTTTTTGGGAGTATTGGCAGCGAGCGAAAGAGATGGCGTGGATATAGGAGGATTGCTGGACAAAGATAAAAGAGAAGTTATATTGGAGCAGTGGGAGATAGAAATGATAACGGAGTGGATGGAATGTTATAATGGTATCACGGAGGAACAGGTGCAGACGAGGTATGAGCAAGTAATAAAGAGGTATATGCTACCCAAGGGCAAAGAGACTGAAAAAAAATTAAGAGATAAAATAAAGAAGTTGCTTACAAGTGAGGTGTTTAGGGACAGGTATTCTTATAATGCAAATACTTATAACAGGAGTTATGGTTTGTATAAAGGCGAGGAAAAACGTTATGACGGTCAGATACAGGGATGGAATGGTGAGCAAGATATGTATAATTAATATGAAAAGGTTTATTATTTTGTGCTTATTTTCATTTTCTATTCTTTTTAC
>CAZITO010000015.1:0-28996 GCA_964542225.1 uncultured Bacteroidaceae bacterium
AGGTTTTTCGAGGGGTCAAAATCGGGCAAAAATGGTCATTTTCAGCGTTTTCGAGAGGTTTTTTGAAGGAAAAATTTTTTCTTTGCCCGTTTCGCGAAAATGAATCGGCGTTTCATTTCGACGAAACGGCGTTTCGATAAAATAAAACGCCGTTTCGTTTTTGCTGATTATCAAGTAGTTACAAGGGTAAAAATTGGGAATTTTGTGATAGGGGTATTTCTCTATGCAAAGTTACGAAGAAAAACAGACCTGACCAAACGCGTGCAAAAATTTATTTTGTAACTTATTGATAATCAGTAAACCGTTTTTACCGTTTTTGGAGGCTTTTTGATGGGTTTTGATAGGTTGTAATGAGTTAGCATAGGCCTTCGCTGTTATTTTATTTTTTTTGCAATAAATTACTTCTTTTTTTTATGAAGTTAACAAAAAAATGTAACTTTGCAACTTAAAATTTTTAAGGTAACATAATTGTAATATATCATGTCAAAAGAAATAAGGATTTCCAAGGGTTTGGATATACATCTGTTGGGTGAGGCAAAAAAAGAAATAAAAGATTGTCTTTCGCCCGAGAGTGTGGCATTGAAGCCTTTGGATTACATAGGTATTACTCCAAAACTTCTTGTAGACGTAGGTGATAAGGTAGAGATAGGCTCGGCGGTTTTTTACTCCAAAGAAAAACCAAATATTAAGTTTGTTTCTCCCGTAAGTGGTGAAATACAAGAGGTAAGACGAGGAGCAAAAAGGGTTATCCAAGAGATAGTTATAAAAAATGATAACCAAAAAACTTTCAAGGATTTTGGCAAAGTTTCTCTTGCAGAATTGTCAAAGGAAGAATTAAAAAATAAAATGTTGGAAAGCGGTCTTTGGACACTGCTGAGACAACGTCCATACGATGTGATACCAAAGGAGGACGCAACTCCTAAGTATATTATCGTTAAGGGTTTTGATTCTGCTCCTTTGTCTGTGGATTATAATTTTGTTCTCAAAGGAGAAAAAGCCTCTTTGCAATTGGGTATAGATGTATTGAAAAAATTGGTTGAAGCCACTATTTATTTAAGCCTAAACCCTCAAACAACTTGTGAGGACATTGTTTCTTTGCAAAATGTTGAAAAAATATGTTTCAAAGGCAAGCATCCATACGGCAATGTTTCCATTCAAGCCGAAAAAATTTCTCCTATCAACAAGGGTGAGAGAATTTGGTATATAAATCTCTTGGACGTATTGACCATAGGCAAATTTTTTGCAGAGGGCAAATATGATGCTACCAAAATCATAGCCTTGACAGGACAAGAAGTCAAACAACCTTCTTATTACAGAGTTGTAAGAGGTGCTTGTATAAAAAAAATAGTGGAGAATAATGTCAATAAGGACAAACATTTGAGATATATTTCCGGCAATGTTCTTACGGGTACAAGAATAGAGGAGAATGATTTTCTTGGTGCTTATGATAATCAAATAACGGTGATAGAGGAAGGCGATTATAGAGAGGGACTTGGTTGGATGATGCCGGGATTGAATAAATTCAGCGTTTCGCATACTTTCCCTCGCGGTTTCTTTGCCCGCTGTTCAAAAAAACCGTTTTCCATAGATTCCAATCTTCATGGTTCTCAAAGAGCCTATGTTTTTACAGGTGAATTTGAGAAAGTTTTTCCTATGGATATTTACCCTATGCATCTTATAAAGGCTTGTTTGGCAAAAGATATAGACCGTATGGAAGAATTGGGAATTTATGAAGTGGATGCCGAGGACTTTGCTTTGTGCGAGGTTATAGATGTTTCCAAAACAGAAATTCAGTCAATCATTCGCAACGGATTGGAATTTTTGAGAAAAGAAGTCGGCGAGTAATTTTTTTTAAGAATAATAAAGAAAAAAGATATGAACTTTGTAGAGAAATTTTTTGACAAACAAAGACCTAAGGTTCAAAAAGGAGCAAAATATCATTGGCTTGCTTCCACTTTTGAGGCTTTTGAGAGTTTTTCGTTTGTTAGCAATAAAACTGCAGGGAAAAGGGGAGCACATTTTAGAGATGCCATAGATATGAAAAGAGCCATGATTGTGGTTGTTTTTGCCTTGATTCCTGCCCTGTTGTTCGGAATGTACAACGTAGGTTACCAACATTTTTATTCGCACGGAGAATGTGCAAGTTTTTGGACTACATTTTTCTATGGTTTTTGGAGAGTTCTACCTATGATAGTGGTTTCATATGTTGTGGGACTTGCCATAGAGTTTGCTTTTGCACAAATACGTAACGAGGAAGTAAATGAAGGCTATTTGGTAACAGGACTTATTATTCCTATGATTTGTCCGCCGGATATACCTCTTTGGCAGTTGGCTTTGGCTGTAGTGTTTGCCGTTGTTATAGGTAAGGAGGTTTTTGGCGGTACGGGTATGAATTTTATGAATCCTGCTTTGGTGGCAAGAGCATTTTTGTTTTTTGCCTATCCGTCTCAAATGTCGGGCGATATGGTTTGGATATTTGACAAAGGTGATGCCATTTCGGGAGCAACTCCTTTGGGAGAGTTGGCAGTAAGTCCGACAGCAAGTGCAAGCCTTTGTGATATGGTAACAGGATTTATTCCGGGCTGCGTGGGAGAAACCTCTTTTATTGCCATAATGATAGGTGCTTTTATTCTTTTGGTATCAAACATTGCTTCATGGCGTACAATGCTTTCTATTTTTGTTGGAGGTGCTGCGACGGGGTTGTTGTTTAATTGCATTGGAGCCAATGATTATATGAACATACCTTTTTATCAACATTTCTTTATGGGGGGATTTGCCTTTGGCGCAGTGTTTATGGCTACCGACCCTGTAACTTCAGCACATACAAATACGGGAAAATATATTTATGGTTTTCTTATCGGAGTTATGGCTATACTAATCAGAGTAGTCAACCCAGCCTATCCGGAGGGAATGATGTTGGCAATACTTTTGCTTAACGTATTTGCACCATTGATAGATTACTATGTTGTGGATGCAAATATCAGAAGAAGAAAGAAAAGACTGAAAGTAGCAACTGTTAAATAAAAAAATGGGAGGACACAAAAATGAATAAAAATACAAATAAATACATATACATATATTCCATAGTCCTTGTTGTTATAGCGGCTGCTGTTTTGGCTTCGGTTTCCATAGTGTTGAGCGAGCCCCAAAATAAGAATATTGTTGCAGAACAAATGCAAATGATACTTCAAGCCGCCAACAAAAACGTAGAAAGAACCGCCGCAGAAGACCTTTACAATAAATGTTTTACCACAGAACTTGGAGTAAAGTCCAATGGAGAAATAGTTGCCAAATACGTCAATGGAAAACAAGAATTGGGCGATAAACGACCTTTTAATCTTAATGTCAAAGATGAATACAAAAAATACAAGGCAGGAAATAAAGATGCTGTTTTGCCTGTATTCATATACGACAAAGGAAATAATGACGTGGTTTATGTGGTTCCCGTACGAGGTATAGGTTTGTGGGATGAGATATGGGGCTATGTCGCTTTGCGTTCCGATGTTAACACTGTGGAGAATATAGTTTTTGACCACGCAGGAGAAACTCCGGGCTTGGGAGGTAATATAAAGGATGACCCTTCTTTTGCCGCTTCTTTTGTGGGTAAGACTATTTTTGAAGGAGAGGACTTTGTAAGTATTTCCGTAGAAAAGAGAGTTGGCAAGGATTTTCCTCATAAAGTTGATGCCATTTCAGGGGCAACTCTTACTTGTAACGGTGTTAGCGAAATGTTGAAAAATGGTTTGGAATTTTTTGTTCCTTATTTTAAATCATTAAGAAAATAGTTGTGCGTTATGAATTCAAAGAATAAAAAATTGATAACAATGCCCTTCTCAAAAGAGAATCCTATTATAGTACAAGTTTTGGGTATTTGTTCTTGTTTGGCAGTTACGGTAAAATTGCAACCTGCTGTTGTTATGGCACTTTCGGTTACGGTTGTGGTTATGATGAGTAACTTGTTTATTTCTCTTCTTAGAAATACCATTCCACCAAGAATAAGAATTATTGTTCAGTTGGTTGTTGTGGCAATGTTTGTTATTTTGGTTGACCAATTTTTGAAAGCCTTTGCATACGATATCAGCAAACAACTTTCGGTATATGTAGGCTTGATTATAACCAACTGTATAGTAATGGGGCGCTTGGAGGCTTTTGCTATGAGCAATAAACCTATTCCTTCCATGCTTGACGGTCTTGGTAACGGTCTTGGCTATGGTATGATACTTATTATAGTTGCCGTTATAAGAGAGTTGTTTGGATTTGGTACATTGTGGGGATATAGAATAATACCTGAGAGTTTTTACAAAATGGGTTACGAAAACAATGGACTTATGGTTATGCCGGCAATGGCGCTTATACTCGTAGGTATAGTTATTTGGGTTCATAGAAGTAAGAATAAAGATTTGGTAGAAAACGAATAGGAATAACAAAGGAGAAAAAAATTATGGATGCATTAAGTATTTTTATAAAGTCAATATTTGTTGACAATATGATATTTGCCTTTTTCTTAGGTATGTGTTCCTATTTGGCAATATCCAAAACGGTTAAAACCTCTATGGGCTTGGGTATAGCAGTTGCATTTGTGCTTGTTGTTACTGTGCCTATAAATTATGTGGTGTATAAATATGTATTACAAAAAGGCGCCTTGGTTTGGTTGAGCAGTAGTTTTGCCAATATAGACCTTAGTTTTTTAAGTTTGATTATCTTTATTGCCATTGTGGCGGGAATAGTTCAATTGGTTGAGATGTTTATAGAAAGATATTCACCTTCGTTATATTCTCAATTAGGAATATTTTTGCCTCTTATCGCTGTGAATTGTGCAATATTGGGTGCCTCTTTGTTTATGCAAAGAAGAGATTACAGCAATATGGGTGAGGTTATGTCTTTTGCTCTTGGCTCGGGTATAGGCTGGTTGTTGGCCATAGTCGGAATAGCAGCCATAAGAGAGCGTTTGGGATACTCCAACGTACCTCCGGCTCTAAGAGGTTTGGGTATAGCGTTTATTATTACCGGTTTGATGGCTTTGGCTTTTCAATCATTTTCGGGTATCAAACTATAAGGAGGACTGAGATATGCAAATAATATTAAGTATAATAGTATTTTTGATAATAGTTTTGTTTTTGGTTGCAGTACTTTTGTTTGCAAGAAAAAAACTTGTACCGCAAGGAAATGTAACCATAAATATCAATGATGACACCAATGTAACCGTTCAAACAGGTTCTTCTTTGCTTAGCACTCTTGCAGAACACAAGATATTTTTGCCTTCTGCTTGTGGAGGCAAAGGGTCTTGTGGTCAGTGCAAATGTCAGGTTTTGGAAGGCGGTGGAGAAATCTTACCAACAGAAAAAGCCCACTTTTCTCGCAAAGAGATAGACAATCATTTTCGTTTGGGCTGTCAGGTGAAAGTAAAAAGTGATATCAAACTCAAAGTACCGGAGTCTGTACTTGGAGTTAAGGAATATGAATGTACGGTTATTTCCAATAAGAATGTTGCTACCTTTATTAAAGAGTTTAAGGTGCAATTGCCTGAGGGAGCAAGGATGGACTTTTTGCCGGGTTCGTATGCACAAATTAAGATACCGACATTTTCCATCAACTACTCGGATTATGACAAGAGTCTTATTACGGACGAATATTTGCCAAGTTGGGAAAAATTCAAAATGTTTGACCTTAAGTGTGTAAATACCGAGCCTACAATCAGAGCCTACTCTATGGCTAACTATCCTGCTGAAGGAAATGTATTTATGCTTACTGTACGTATAGCTACCCCTCCATTCAAGCCGGATAGAAGCGGTTTTATGAATGTTAATCCGGGTATAGCATCTTCATATATATTTAGTTTGAAACCTGGCGACAAAGTAACAATGAGCGGTCCTTACGGAGATTTCCACCCTCATTTTGATACCAAAAACGAAATGGTATGGGTAGGCGGTGGTGCCGGTATGGCTCCTTTGCGTGCTCAAATAATGCACATGACAAAAACTCTTCACACAACCGACCGTCAAATGCATTATTTCTATGGTGCAAGAGCGTTGAATGAGGTATTTTATTTGGACGACTTTTTGAATTTGGAAAAAGAATTTTCTAATTTCAAATTCCATCTTGCTTTGGATAGAGAAGACCCTGCAGCCGATAAGGCGGGAGTAAAATATACACCGGGCTTTGTTCATACGGTTATGTATGAAACCTATTTGAAAAATCATCCTGCACCTGAGGATATTGAGTATTATATGTGCGGACCTGGACCTATGTCCAAATCGGTTACCGCCATGCTTGATGAACTTGGCGTACCTGAGGAAAATATTATGTACGACAACTTTGGAGGGTAATTAAATAAATCTTTAATAAAAGGTCTACGAGAAACAAAAACTTGCAGACCTTTTTTTATTAATTTTTAAATAATTACTATCTTTGCATTTCAGATAAACAATAGTGTTTATTGGAAATATAGCGTTTGCTATTTGTTCTAATTCGTATTGAAACGTAGGAAATTTCAAAAGGGAAAAGTTAGACAATTTGCAAACATCTGCTTAGAGCGGGTGTAATTTGTCTTTTCCGGGTTTCCTACGACCACAATGCGAGCAAATTTGCCCGCTTTTGGTTGTAGGACTTTTAAAAGAATAAGACTATGGCATAACGCAAAAAACAAAATCAGTTATGCCATACAATAATGTAACAGCAAATTTATTTGAAGAAAATCGCAAAACTTTGTTTCTTCAAAAATTAAAAACTTTAAAAGGAAACTATAAAAGATACACGGGCTCGCCTTTGCGATATGGAGGAGGAAAATCTCTTGCCGTTGGGTATATTGTAGAATTACTGCCAAACGATATAAAAAAAGTTGTCAGTCCTTTTATGGGTGGCGCTTCCGTAGAAATAGCCTTGTCAAAAGAATTAGAAATAGATGTTATTGCATACGATATTTTTGATTTATTGGTAAATTATTGGCAAATACAAATAGAATCCCCCTTGTTGCTATACAATAAACTCACCACATTAAAGCCCACAAAACAAGAGTATGAAAAAGTAAAAAACATATTAAAACAACATTGGAATAAAATAGATGGATATGACAATGGGTTGGATAAAATTGATTTGGCAACATACTATTATTATAATATGCAATTGAGTTATGGCCCCGGTTTTCTTGGCTGGATGTCTTCCATTTACACCAATAACAATAGATATCAAAAAACAATAGAAAAAGTAAGAGATTTTAATGTAAAGAAATTAAAAGTAGGCTGTGAAAGTTTTGAGACTTCTATTTTAAAGCACAGAACTGATTTTCTTTACCTTGACCCTCCTTATTATTTGGGTGGTGATAGCAAGATGTTCAAAGGAATATATCCTATGAGAAATTTTCCCATACATCACAATGGATTTAATCACGAAAAATTGGCAGAATTGTTAAAAAAGCATCAAGGTGGTTTTATTCTCTCTTATAATGATTGTTCTTGGGTAAGGGATACTTTTAAAGACTTTGAAATAAAGGAAATAGGTTGGCAATATACAATGGGACAAGGAGAAACTCGTATTGGAAAAAATCGTTTGGAGCGAAATTTTGATAATACAAATGTAAAACACTCTCACGAATTACTAATAATAGGAAACAAAATATTATGAAAATTCAAGATGTAAAAACAGCATTTAAAATAGCAGATGTTATTTGGGATAGAAAAGGAACAAGGCTTTCATTTAAATATTTGACCAACATAAAAGATGAAAATGATAATGATTTGCCTCAAAGTATATTAACAGAAAATGTAGCAAGAGTATATTTGATAGTGGTAAATGATGAAATTTATAAAATAGGAGGCTCACAAGATAAAGGAGGAATGAAAAAAACGCTTAGAATATACCAAGATGGCGGTATAAAGGGTAGACCTTCCATTAGAAGTTTCGGAGTATGGTATTTTCTTTTCTATACAATAGCTAATCTTAAAGCCAAAATAGAAATTTATATGATTTATCAAGAAAATTTTACGACTAACGTAAAAGGACTTTCGGGCTTTCATGTTGTAAATAATGCCGCTATCAGTTATAAATTAATGGAGGAGTGTTGTATAAATGATTTTAGAAAGAATGAAAGGGGAGCATATCCAAAATGGAACATACAAGAACAAGGAGCGGATTGGCCTTTGGAAATAAAAACAGAGCATGCAAATATTACAAAAAACAGCCTATCAAATTTATCCAAACGTAAACAAGTCAATATTTAAAAGGTAGGTTATGATGAGTTGATTATGGGGCGGTAGGGAGTTTTATGAGTTTGTGTGGGGTAAATTACAATTTTGCTTTAGGCTTTTTTTCTTAACTTATGCTGATTTGTTTTCAACTCATTATAACCAAAGCCGACTTATGATAATCTATGAAGTTATTACAATCTGTATTTTAAACCTGTTTTAAATTCAAAAGTATTGCTTTCCACATTTTTGTAGTAGGAATATTCTGTCAATCGCAAATAATATGAGAGTGAAACAATAAAGTCCAAATTTTCTCTGAGTGTCATCTCTATATTTGGGCTAACAACCAAAAGACGTGCGTTACTTTTATTTCCCTGCACATTTAAATAAAGAGGGTCTATGGATTCTATGTTTTTTATTTTTTCTATTCCCTTCCAAGTCCAAAGATTATAATAATCGGCAAAAAGCAAAAAGCGACCATATTGAGCAAACTCCACATTGGTTTTCAAATGTACCGCAAAACCGCTTGCAAGATTGTAATCTCTGTCTATATTGTTAAAATAATCACTTATACTACCACCCAATAAAACTCCGTTGGCATAAAGTTGTCCGCTTAGCATACTGAGGTTGCCTATATCTTTTAAAGAATAGATAAGCCCGACACCAACCGAGGCCGCCTCCGATATACGATAAGGTACCTGAGTAAGTCCGTCTATAACAGGTTCGGAATCATAATAATTAAAATGTTGGAAAAAACCTATTTGAGATTTTACAGAGGTAGAAGTATTAAGGTCTAAACCATATAATCTACCTACAAAGTGGGCTTCGGAAATGAGCGGTTGATTTTGAGATAGAGAAAGATTGATTTGTGCCGAAAAATAATCGTAAGGTTTATTGTTATCCGTATTATAAACATCGCCATAATCTATTTGAGCCACAAGAAAAGGGTTGCTTTCGCCTCTTACCAAAGAGCCTTTGTCGGCAAGATAGCGCCAACCTCCGCTAAAAGAAAAATCCACAGGTAAAGAAGAATAATCGTGGTATTTGTAATAGGAGGAAGAGTGTTTAAAGGCTTGTCCGCTGATAATTCTGTTTAAGCCTTTGATAGGACAAATGGCTGTGGCAAAAAATTCCCTAAAAAACCTTTCCCATCCATACGCAGACTCGTCAATAACAAGATTTGAAAGCCTGTGTGTGATTTCGCCCATGGCAATGCCTCCGAGTGTGGTGGCAAAAATATCGTTTATGCTCGGCGGTTCTATCTCTCCTGCCATCTCCCACATAAAAGAGCCAAACAAACTAAATGGTGCAGATTGCCAAAAGTTCAAGCCATTGCTTCTCGCAGCATTGAAGTATAAACCTCCATGGTATGGGTGAAAAAACAGATTGGTAGAAAATTTATCATAATCCCAAACAAAGCCATTTTGAAAATTGTGTTTAATACTATGAAAACTTATTTGGGCAAATTCAGCGTCAAGCACAAACCTATCAAAACAATTGACAAAAGCATTTATTCCCACCACTTCCACAGAGGACAAAAAAATACTGCGAGACAAGGTAGCAGGAGGAATCTCTTTTTTTTGTATGGTAGTATTTTGAACAGAAAGTGTATCAGAGGCTATTACATCACAATGAAACCCACAAACAAAGAGCAAAAGAAGTATGGAAATCAAATATTTTTTCATAATTATAACCTCATTGTTTAAAACAAAACCAAACCTATTTTTAGAAGAAAGGATTTTCTATAATTTTTGTTGTGTTGATAATAGCGGTCTACACCGTAGCCTGTTCCAACAAAAAAGCCCAAATGCTCAAACCTCTGATATTCCAAACTAAGATTTGTATTTAAAGAATACAGACGCTCGGGAGTTTCCAAATCGTTTTGTTGAAAAGTTTCTATGTGAGAAAATCCCAAATCGCCATATATTGCCCATTTTTCGTTAAAAATGTTTTTCCAATAGCCAAGTCTATAAAAAAAAGAGCCTGAAAATTTCTCATCCAATCCCATATAGTGAGTGCCAAAACCGAGAATATTATAGGTGTTATTGTTTTTGAAACGAGCGGCGAGATTGATTTTTGAGGCATTGCCACCAAAAAACATCATTTGAATACGAGTCAGAGGGGAAAGGTTGACAAGACCTATTTTTTTTGCTGTATTGTTACGAGAATAATTGAATACCCCTATTTGCACTCCTTTTTGTTGTTCTGTGGAAATATTTATCAAGCCTATTTGCAAACCATTAAGAGTATCCGCATAGTTGAAAGGAGAAAACTGAAATCCCTGCATATTGTTTATTGATATGTTGGTAACTCCGGCAAGTTGCATTCCCTTTTCCACTCCTGCAGAAATATTCTCAATTCCGCAGAGTTGAAACCCTCTTAAAGCACTTGCATTCATATTGTTAAAGGAAGAAATCTGTACTCCTTTAGTATGTTTTGCTATGTTGAGAATGGTGGAAAGTTGAAGCCCTGTCATCTTCCCTCCTACAATATTGACAACAGAGGCATATTGCATCCCACTCATATTGTTTTGTGTAAAGGCGCCCGCACCGCCCCAATTGACACCTTTGCCGTTTTGTCTAATCCAAGAAGAAACAAGGTTAAAATTAAGTCCATTCAAATTATACAAATCGCCAACCAGTCCTACGTTTATATTTGCTTTTCTTTGCTTGTCCATATTGCCTAAGGCGATATTGTAATGCTTTGTTGATATTAAGGTATCCTGTTGAGAATAAACACAAATTTCAGACAAAAGTAAGACAATGCAAAACAGCAAACATTTAATTCTACCTACCATAGACTGAAGATAAATTTTAAAATGAGGTTAAAACTTTTCTTTAAGAAATTGTGAGGTAGGAGAGTCGGTTTCAAGCATTTGTCTCGGAGTACCTTCAAAAATTATTTTACCTCCATGTTTTCCTCCTCCGGGTCCCATTTCTATAAGCCAATCTGCTGTTTTGATTATATCCAAATGATGTTCTATTATGATAACCGAATGACCTTTTTCTATCAAAGCATCAAAACAAGAATTAAGTTTTTGAATATCATCAAAATGCAATCCTGTCGTAGGTTCATCAAAAACAAACAGCGTCGGTTGTAAGTTTTTCTCTTCTTGCAAATAGGTTGCCAACTTTATTCTTTGAGCCTCACCACCGGAAAGCGTACTAAGAGACTGTCCCAACGAAAGATAACCCAATCCCACTTTTTGTAAAACGCCTAAGGTATAAGCAATTTTCTTTACGTTGCCATCTTGCTCGTCATCAAAAAACTCACAAGCCTCATCCACCGTCATATTGAGAACATCGGAAATATTCTTGTCCTTATATTTGATTTCCAAAGCCTCTTCTTTGTAACGTTTGCCGTGGCAGGCTTCACATTCCAAAGTAACGTCTGCCATAAACTGCATTTTAATATCTATCGTGCCATCACCTTTGCAAACCTCACACCTGCCGCCACCCTCTACATTGAAAGAAAAGTAACCCATACGAGCCTTACGGAGTTTGGCTAAGGGCTGAGAGGCAAACAATGCGCGTATATGGTCAAAAATTCCTGTATACAAAGCAGGGTTGCTACGAGAGGAGCGTCCTATTGAGTTTTGGTCAACAACCTGAATATCTTTCACAAGGGAAAGCGAACCATGTACGGGCATACAATTAGGTATTTCTTCGCAAGGTATGTCCAAATATTGTCTCAAAGCATTTACCAAAACTTTGTTTATCAATGTACTTTTACCGCTTCCGCTTACACCACAAACAACCACTTTGACATTAAGTGGAATTTTGAGAGTTATGCCATTGATATTGTTTTTGCAAACATTGTCTATTTGTATGTATTCTTTGCTTTTTCTGTCAAATTCAGGTAGAGCGATACATTTCTTCCCGCTCAAATATTGAAGTGTAAGAGATTTTGAGGGCTGTTGATTGTCGGTTTCAAATTTGCTTAAATCCTTGGCGTTACACATTTCTTTTAATTGTTGCGAAGAACAAGACAAACAAACCTCACCACCAAAAACACCGGCACGAGGCCCTATATCTATAATATAGTCGGCATTTTTTATTACATCCTCATCATGCTCCACCACTATTACCGTATTTCCTTCATCTCTCAGTCCTTTAAGAACCTCTATAAGATTGTTTGTGTCAATGGTATGAAGTCCTATTGTAGGCTCATCCAAAATATACATTGAACCGACCAAAGGTGAGCCTATACTTGTGGCAAGCACTATTCTTTGAGCCTCACCACCTGAAAGCGTATTGGCTTGACGAGAAAGCGTAATATAGCCCAAGCCTACTTTCAACAAATAATTTAGTCGGGTGTTTATCTCTTTAAGCAATCTTTCAGAGGCTTGAATTTCAAACTCATCAAGCGATAAATTGCCAAAAAATTCAGATACTTCTTCAATAGGCATATTCAAAACGTCTATTAAAGACTTTCCGTTTATTTTGACATAGTTAACATCTTTTCTCAACCTTGAACCATTACACTCTGGACAAATAGTCCTTCCTCTATATTTGGACAACATCACACGATATTGTATCTTGTAGGACTCACTTTTTACTATTTCAAAGAATTGATTTATACCTATTATTCCTCTCTTCTCGTCTCCGTTCCACAGCAAATCTTTTTGTTTATCGGTCAGTTCATGGTAAGGCTTGTGTATGGGAAAGATGGTGTTTGCTTTGCTTATAAAATCTCTTTTATAGTTGGACATTACCGCACCTTTCCAACAATTGACCACGTCATCATAAACGGAAAGATAAGGCTTGGTAATAACAAGTTCCTCGCTGATACCTTCTATATATCCCAAACCATTGCAGACAGGACAGGCTCCGTATCTGTTGTTGAAAGAAAAGAAATTTTCGGAAGGTTTTACAAATTCCATTCCATCTATTTCAAAACGATTGGAATACTTCTCTTGTCTTTTATCCTCTTCAGAGTAAATAATGCAAGTGCCATTTGATTCGCTAAAAGCAGTATGAACACTTTCGGCAAGTCTTATTTTTAAACTTTCTTCTTCTCCTCTTATAGCCAATCTGTCTATGAGCAAGAGTGCTTTATCATATTTTTTTGCTATTATAGATTTTGCCAAAAGGTCTTCTATTTGAAAGATTTCCCCGTCCAAAAACAAACGAGTATAACCCATTTGTAACAAAGTGTCAAAATTTCGACGCGCATCTTCCGTATCAAAATTTAAAGGGCAGAGAATATAAACTCTTTTATCTTTGTAATCGGAAAGTAATATATCCACTATGCTTGAAACCGTGTCCCTTTTTACCTCATTACCCGAAATAGGAGAATAGGTTCTGCCTATTTTGGCATAAAGCATTTTGAGATATTCATAAATTTCAGTCATGGTTCCGACAGTAGAACGCGGATTGCGATTAATAGTCCTTTGTTGAACGGCTATGGCAGGAGGGAGATTCTCTATTTTATCTACAAGTGGCTTTGGCATACGTCCGATAAATTGACGAGCGTACGACGAAAGACTCTCTATGTATCGTCTTTGTCCTTCTGCAAAAAGGGTGTCAAATGCCAAAGAAGACTTACCGCTTCCGCTAACACCTGTTATAACGATAAGTGAATTTTGAGGTAGGCTTACATTTATGTTTTTTAAGTTATTTACCCTTATACCCCTTGCTATAATTTGCTCTAATCTTTCCATTGTTTTGCAAAGTTAGTAGTTTTTTTTAAGATAACGTAATTTAATACTGACTCGGTATAAAATACAGGCAAAAAACGGTAAAAACGGTTTACTGATTATCAGTAAGTTACAAAATAAATTTTTACACGCGTTTGGTCAGGTCGTAGAATCTTCGTAACTTTGCATAGAGAAATACCCCTATCACAAAATTCCTAATTTTTACCCTTGTAACTACTTGATAATCAGTAAAAACGAAACGGCGTTTTGTTTTATCGAAACGCCGTTTCGTCGAAATGAAACGCCGATTCATTTTCGCGAAACGGGCAAAGAAAAAATTTTTCCTTCAAAAAACCTCTCGAAAACGCTGAAAATGACCATTTTTGCCCTATTTTGACCCCTCGAAAAAGGTTAACTCATTGATAATCAATTATAGCACTCCTATTTTTGAACTTTTAGTAACCATCAATTAAATTTTCCGAAAAAATATTTTTTGGCTCAAATTCACCCTGTTTTCGTAGTGCAAAGCCGCACCCATTGGGTGTTTTATAATGGCAAAGCCGTTACTTTTTTATGGGGCGGCATAGGTTATTATGAGTTATGATATGTTGGGATAGGGCAAAGGTATCTCCCCAACCGATTGAAACTTTCTTTATTGCTTATACCGAGTTAGTGTTATTTTGAGGTTTATAACTGCTTATTAAGACTTTGTGTGTGTTGTGTTATAAGACCATTAGTTTTTTTTTGAATACATAAAAAAAACAGCATAAATTATCACGTGATAATTTATGCTGTGTTATTATTTAATAGAAATTGTTTTACTTTCTTTGTGCCAAAAGTAACTCCATCATCTTTATAGCGGAGTCGGAGATAACCGTTCCTGGTCCAAATACGGCGGCAACACCGGCATCATACAAAAATTGATAATCTTGTGGAGGAATAACACCGCCGGCTGTTACTATTATATCCTCTCTGCCCAATTTTTTCAATTCTTCTATAACTTGAGGAATAAGAGTTTTGTGTCCTGCTGCCAATGAAGAAACTCCAAGTATATGAACGTCATTTTCAACCGCTTGTTTTGCACACTCGGCTGGAGTTTGGAACAATGGCCCCATATCCACATCAAAACCTATATCAGCATAACCTGTGGCTACAACTTTGGCTCCGCGGTCGTGTCCGTCTTGTCCCATTTTTGCAACCATTACTCTCGGTCTTCTACCTTCAAGTTTTTCAAATTCTTTAATCATTTCTTGTGCCTTCTTAAATTTGGCACTGTCTTTTGTTGCTTGACTATACACGCCTGAAATCAAATTTATTTTTGCTTTATATCTACCAAAATATTTTTCACATGCGTCAGAAATTTCGCCCAAGGAAGCACGTTTTCTTGCACAATCAATAGACATTTCCAACAGGTTGCCTTCACCTGTTTCGGCTACTTTGGACAACTTGCGTAAAGCCTCTTGTACATCTTCTTCGTTACGTTCTGCTCTAAGTTTTTGCAAACGTTTTATTTGTGCTTCTCTTACAGCGGTATTGTCTATTTCCAAAGTATCTATAGGTGCCTCGTGAGCAAGTCTATACTTGTTTACTCCAAGTATTGTATCTATGCCTGCGTCTATTCTTGCTTGTTTTCTTGCAGAGGACTCCTCTATACGCATTTTTGGAATACCGCTTTCTATCGCTGAAGCCATTCCACCGAGTTTTTCAACCTCTTGTATATGAGCCCATGCCTTGTGAGCAATTTCGTGAGTAAGATTTTCCACATAATAACTACCTGCCCAAGGGTCAAGACTACGACAAATATTGGTTTCTTCTTGCAAATAAATCTGAGTATTTCTTGCTATACGTGCCGAGAAATCAGTAGGCAAAGCAATAGCCTCGTCTAAAGCATTGGTATGCAAAGATTGAGTATGTCCCAAAGCGGCTCCCATTGCTTCTATACAAGTACGGGCAACGTTGTTGAACGGGTCTTGTTCTGTCAAAGACCAACCTGAGGTCTGAGAGTGCGTTCTCAAAGCCAAAGATTTAGGATTTTGAGGGTTGAATTGATTAACAATCTTTGCCCACAACATACGAGCGGCACGCATTTTGGCAATTTCCATAAAATGATTCATTCCCACTCCCCAGAAGAAAGACAAACGCGGTGCAAATTGGTCAACCGTCATACCTGCGTTTATACCGGCTCTCAAATACTCCAAACCATCGGCAAGGGTATAAGCCATTTCTATATCTGCCGTTGCACCTGCTTCTTGCATATGATAACCGGAAATAGAAATAGAGTTAAACTTAGGCATATTTTTGGAAGTGTATTCAAAAATATCTGCAATAATTTTCATGGAAGGTTTTGGTGGATAAATGTATGTATTTCGCACCATAAACTCTTTGAGAATATCGTTTTGAATAGTGCCGGCAAGTTGGTCTTGTTTAACACCTTGTTCTTCTGCTGCTATGATATAGAAAGCCAAAATAGGCAACACTGCTCCGTTCATAGTCATGGAAACAGACATTTTGCCCAAATCTATTTGGTTAAACAATATTTTCATATCCAAAATACTATCCACAGCAACTCCGGCTTTACCCACATCACCTACAACTCTTGGATGGTCTGAGTCATAACCTCTATGAGTAGGCAGGTCAAAAGCCACAGAAAGTCCTTTTTGTCCTGCCGCTATATTTCTACGATAGAAGGCATTACTTTCCTCTGCCGTTGAAAAGCCTGCATATTGTCTGATTGTCCAAGGACGCATAACATACATTGTACTATAAGGTCCTCTAAGATAAGGAACGACTCCTGCAGCATAGTTTAAATGCTCCATACCCTCCAAATCTTCTGCTGCATAAACAGGTTTGACCGGTATTTGTTCGGGAGTCATCCAATTTTTTTCATTGTGAATTTCTTTCTCCCATGTTCTAAAATTTTCATGGCTACTTGCTTTTTTGAAATCCACATTACTAAAATTTGGTCTCATATTATTAAAGGTGTTTTATCTTTATTTTTCTCTCTTACATTTTCTAATCTGCAAAAGTAAATAAAATTTTATACCTGACCTCTTTTTATTAAGTATTTTTGTAATGTCTGTTTATTTTGAAAAGTTGTTGATAACAAAATTTAAGTGAAATATTTTGAGGGTATTAGGGATGTTTTTATAACTTTGCAAGCGAGAAAGGTTTGTGAATGTATTTTTAACATAAATATATAACTATGAAACAAAGACTTACATATTTTTATAATATCGCTGTTTGCCTTATATATGCATCTGAGCGTATATATTTATTTTGGAAAACAACTTTATTTTAATTAATATTTACAAAAATAGAAGGGACAGAAATTAATGAATTATTTGATGGACAATTATTTATAAATTGTCTTTATAGTGTGAATAAATATGGATTAGTAAAAGACAGTTTAAAGTTGTTTTATGGTGATAATCAAAGTTATTTAAAGTTTAGGAAATAATGAATTACACTCTTAGTCTGTAACTTATGTTAACCAATACAAAAAAGAGTCAAGCCTTTTTATGACTTAACTCTTTTTTTTATAAAATGTTTATAATAAACTATTAGTACATTCCGCCCATTCCACCCTGTGGCATAGCAGGAGCGGCAGGAGCAGGTTCTTTTATTTCGCTAAGAACACATTCTGTTGTAAGTATCATACTTGCAATAGAAGCGGCGTTTTCCAAAGCAACTCTTGCTACCTTTGTAGGGTCAATAACACCTGATTTGTGCAAATCTTCATACTTATCTGTACGTGCGTTGTAACCCTCATCACCTTTTAATTCTTTTACTTTATTTACAACAACACTGCCTTCCAAACCGGCATTTGCCACTATTTGACGCAAAGGTTCTTCCAAAGCACGTCTTACTATTTGAATACCTGTGTTTTCGTCTTCGTTTTCTCCTTTGACATTTTTCAAAGAATCAATTGCTCTTATGTAAGCAACTCCACCTCCTGGTATTATACCTTCCTCTAAGGCTGCTCTCGTTGCATGCAAAGCATCGTCAAAGCGGTCTTTTCTTTCTTTCATTTCAACCTCAGAAGCAGCACCAACGTAAATCACAGCAACTCCACCAGCAAGTTTTGCCAATCTTTCTTGCAATTTTTCACGGTCATAATCTGAAGTGGTTTTTTCTATTTGTGCTTTGATTTGAGCAACTCTTGCTTTGATAGCATCTTTTTTGCCTGCACCGGAAACTATTGTTGTATTGTCTTTATCAACGGTTATTTTTGCACAAGAACCCAACATATCCAATGTTGCATCTTCCAATTTATAACCCTTTTCTTCTGAAATAACTGTTCCTCCTGTAAGTATGGCAATATCTTCCAACATTTCTTTTCTTCTATCACCAAAGCCGGGAGCCTTAACAGCAACTATTTTCAAAGAACCTCTCAAACGATTGACAACCAATGTAGCAAGGGCTTCTCCATCAATATCTTCTGCTATGATAAGTAAGGCTTTACCTGTTTGAACAACCTTTTCCAATATAGGAAGAAATTCTTTCATATTAGAAATTTTCTTGTCATAGATAAGAATGAATGGACTGTCATAAGTTGTCTCCATTTTTTCGGTATCGGTTACGAAGTAAGGAGAAAGATATCCACGGTCAAATTGCATACCCTCAACAACTTTAACAGTTGTATCCAAACCTTTAGCCTCTTCTATGGTTATAACACCTTCTTTCTTTACTTGTTTCATAGCCTCTGCTATCATAGAGCCTATTGTAGAATCATTATTTGCTGATATTGTAGCAACTTGTTCTATTTTTTCTTGAGCAGAACCTATTTGACGAGAACGTTTTTTCAAATCAGCCACTACCACAGCAACGGCTTTATCTATACCACGTTTCAAATCCATAGGGTTTGCACCTGCAGCAACATTTTTCAATCCTGTATTTACTATGGCTTGAGCCAAAACTGTAGCCGTAGTAGTACCGTCCCCTGCTTGGTCTCCGGTTTTGGAAGCAACTTCCTTAACCAATTGAGCACCCATATTTTCAATATTATCCTCAAGGTCTATTTCTTTTGCAACGCTAACGCCGTCTTTTGTAATGTGAGGAGCACCAAATTTTTTGTCTATAATAACATTTCTTCCTTTAGGTCCCAAAGTAACCTTAACCGCATCTGCCAATGCATTGACTCCCTGACGTAATTGCTCTCTTGCCTCTGTATTAAATTTTATCTCTTTTGCCATTTTGCTATTCTCCTATTTTTTATATAATTGCATATATATCACTTTCTCTCATTATAAGGTATTTATGTCCATCTATGTTTATTTCCGTTCCGGAATATTTACCATACAACACCTTATCACCAACCTTAACTGTCATAGGTTCTTCTTTCTTTCCTTGACCTATAGCAATAACCTCACCTTCCATAGGTTTTTCTTTTGCTGTATCCGGAATGATTATTCCCGTAGATGTTTTTTCCTCTGCCTCAGCAGGTTTTACCAAAACCCTGTCTGATAATGGTCTTATATTCACTTTCTTCATGGTTTATATATTTTATATTCTAATTGCCCGTATGGTTTCAAATTATATGCCAATAGGAGAATAACTGACATTTTGTCATAAATATAGTTTTTTTGTTGTGATAATGGCAGGTCTTTGTTAAACATATTGGAGGTGTTTTATATTTTGTAAAATATTGATAGGCTTATTTCGGACTTGTAAACCATAATGTTTTTAGATACCAATTTTTATTTTTTTTCGTTTGTAAAAAATAAACTTTTTTGAATTGTAGTATTATGATAAGAAAGATACCTTTTGCAACTTTGACCATTGCCGGTAGTGATTCTATCGGTGGAGCCGGCATACAAGCGGATATAAAAACAATGAGTGCTTTGGGATGTTATGCAACATCTTCTATCACCGCCATAACGGCTCAAAATACTATGGGCGTAAAAAGTGTTGTGTCTGTGAATAAACAAATGCTTTGCGAACAAATAACCTGTGTTTTGCAAGATATGGATATACTTGCAACAAAAACCGGTATGATATACACTTCTGAAAATGTTTGTGTCATAAAGCAAACTTTGATGGATAATAACTACAAAGGCAAACTTGTTGTTGACCCTGTTTTGGTGGCAACTTCGGGAGATAAATTATCCAAGGCGGATTTTATTTATACACTTGTCAATGAGTTGTTTCCAATGGCTGATATAGTTACTCCAAATTTATATGAAGCAGAAAAAATCTGTGATTCTAACATCAGGGATATTGATGAAATGATATCGGCAGCTAAAAAAATACATTCCTCGTATAAGCCAAAAAATGTTTTAATCAAAGGCGGACACTTACAAGGCAATGATATGACGGATATATTATTGACCGAAGAAGGAAAAATAGAAATGTTTTCTTTGCCCAAAATAGAAGCAAACAATACTCACGGAACAGGTTGTACTCTTTCCTCTGCAATATGTTCTTTTCTTGCTTTGGGACAAAGTATGAAAGAGGCTGTATATAATGCAAAAAATTATGTGCATTCGGCTATAAAGGAGGCTTCAAATATCAACTTGGGACACGGGCACGGGAGTCTTAATCACTTCTTTGCTCCTCAAAAAATGAAAACAAAATAATGAATTAATTTTTTTTGCTATATCTTTGCATAAACTTTTGATATTAAGAATTATGAATAAAAAATTATTTTTTCTGTTTTGCCTTTTTGTGTGTTCTTTTACAAATGCTCAACTTGTTTTCAATATTTCTTTTGCAGATAGTTTTATTACCTCTGATAATGCTTCTTTTTTTGCTTGTGAGAATTTACAAGGAAGAGTCAATTACAATACGGAGGAAAATGTTTTGACCTTAGAAAATATTGCTTTGCAAGGAAATCTAAGTCTTAATTTTTGTGATAGTGTGGAGGAAATTACGAATGTTACCAATTTAACAATAAATCTTATTGGCAATAACAACATATATAATGCAAATTTTCAAGCCAATAAATTGTTAAATCTGAACATTGTGGGCAGTGGCAGTTTGAATATAGAGAATGGTGGTTTTATTGTGGGGGATAGTACGGATGTTTTTTTGCAAGATTGCACCATGAAAGTTACCAATGAAAAAGATGCCATAAATATGGGTGATAACAATCTCACAATATGTAATGCCGATGTTTATTCCTCTGCATTGTTTTCCAACTATGCTTTGACTCGGTTTGATAATCTTTATCTTGAAAAATGTGAGATAACAACACCAAAAAATCCTTTGTTGATACATAATTTATTTAATGAGGATGGTACCATAGCCGAAGAATTTGAGATAAAACGCTTTAATGTAGGAATGAATGATTTTATTGCTGAAAATAAAGTTTTTGCCTATCCTAATCCTACTTTTGACAAAGTGAAAATTATTTCCGATGAAAAACTTTTCTCCAATCTTGTTGTTTATCGTATGGATGGGAGAAAAATAATGGAAGTGCCCTATGCCAACGAAAGCATTTCTTTGAAAGAATTTGGAAAGGGCGTTTATTTTATTTTACTTACAGATATTTTTGGAGTAAAAACTTACAAGAAAATCATAGTGCAATAAGAGTGTTTTTAACCTGTCTTGACCAAAAAATAAATTCTCATCAATCTGATTTCCTCTCTTGTATATTCATCATATCCCAACTCTTCCCAAATAGCATCAATATCGTCTGTTTGCATACTCTTTAGTTGTTCCAAAATTTCTTCTTGGTGATAAGGGTCAATAACCTCATCTATATAATAGGAAATATCCAACTTTGTACCGGAGGCAATGATGCTCTCCATTTCTGTAAGTAACTCATCCATACTAAGTCCTTTACCCTCGGCAATATCTTCCAAAGCGAGTTTTTTATCTATCCCTTTTATTATATAAACCTTAGAACCGCTTTTATTTACCGGACTTTTTACTACTATTTCTTGTGGTTTTACTATTTCGTTTTCTTCCACATAACGTGTGATAACATCACAAAACGGTTGTCCATACTTTTTAGCCCTACCTTCTCCAACACCAAATATATTTTTCATTTCTTCTATTGTGGTAGGGAATTGAATTGTCATATCGCTCAATGACCTATCGGGTATAATGGCATAAGGAGGTAAGTTTTCTTTTTTTGCTATGGAACTTCGTACTTTTTCTAATACGGAATACAATTCCTCGTCCATAGCAATACTTTCGCCTACGGCAGATATTATATCCTCATCGGGCAGTTCTTCATTGTAATCATGGTCTTCCGGTACCAATATATCATAAGGTTTCTTTAAAAAATTATATCCTTCTTTTTGTATCTTCAAAAGTCCATAACTTTCAATATCTTTTCTCAGCAACCCCTCCAATACGCATTGTCTTATAACCGCTTTCCAATGTAATTCATTATCACCTTTGCCTATTCCGAACCACTCCAATTTATCGTGTTTGCAAGTTTTTACGGCAGTGGTTTTTCTTCCCATTATGATATCCAAAAGATGAGGAGCCTTAAACATTTGTTTTACACCATAAACAAGTTCTATTATTGTTTTTATATCCTCTCTTGCATTAACCTTCTTTTTTGGGTGTAAGCAATTATCACAATTATTGCAATTATCTTCTTTGTATTCTTCTCCAAAATATTTCAAAAGGTTAATTCTTCTGCAAACAGCACTTTCTGTATAAGATACAGTGGCCTCCATCAAAGCAGTTGCAACCTCTCGCTCGGGTACGGTCTTGTCTGCGAGGAATCTCTCCAATTTGTTGATATCTTTTTCGGAATAAAAGGCTATGCATTTTCCCTCTCCTCCGTCTCTGCCGGCACGCCCTGTTTCTTGATAATATCCTTCCAAACTTCTTGGCATATCATAGTGAATAACATACCTTACGTCCGGTTTGTCTATACCCATACCAAAGGCTATGGTCGCCACTATGACATTTATTTGTTCCAATAAAAATTTGTCTTGGTTGCTTACTCTTGTTTGAGCATCCAATCCGGCATGATAAGGCAAGGCCTTTACTCCGTTAAGATTGAGAAGTTCGGCAACTTCTTCTACCTTCTTTCTGCTCAAACAATAAATGATACCGCTTTTGTTCGGGTTATCTTTGATGAATTTTATAATTTGTTTTATAACCTCTTTTTCGTCGTTTGGTTTTGGTCTTACTTCATAATACAGGTTTGGACGATTAAAAGAGGCTACGTAAATACTTGCCGTGTTTATTTCCAAGTTTTTAAGAATATCTTGCCTAACCTTGTCCGTAGCCGTAGCCGTAAGGGCTATAATAGGTACTTTTTGTCCTATTTTGTCGGCTACTTCTCTTATTCTTCTGTATTCAGGTCTGAAATCGTGCCCCCATTCGCTGATACAATGAGCCTCGTCTATAGCGTAGAAAGAGATATTAATAGAGGCAAGAAATTCTGCATTTTCTTCTTTTGCCAAAGACTCGGGAGCAACATAGAGCAATTTTGTTTTTTGAGCAACTATATCTTTTTTTACTTTTTTTATTTCGTGTTTGGATAAAGATGAATTGAGAAAATGAGCCGCTGAGTCGTCATTAAGTATCTGTCTTATGGTGTCTACTTGGTTTTTCATCAAAGATATTAAGGGAGATATTACTACAGCCGTACCTTTCATAAGCAAAGCAGGCAATTGATAACATAAGCTTTTTCCTCCTCCTGTAGGCATAATTACCAAAACATCTTTGCCTTGCAATATATCCTTAACCACCTTTTCTTGGTAACCCTTGAACTGTGTAAACCCGAAAATTCTCTTTAGCTCAACTCCTAAGTCTATGTTGTCGTATTTCTTAATCAATTCCTTCATCTCTTTATCCTATTTGAAATAAATTGTATCTTTGCAAATGTTTTGTAAAAACAAAATTAAAAAAAAATTTGAAATGAAGGAAATATTTGACATAAAAAAAATAGTTATTTCAACAATTAAGCAGGAATCGGAGGCTATAAATGCCCTTGTTGATTATGTTACAGATGATTTTGAAAAGGCTGTAAAACTTATATATTCCTCTTTGGGCAGAGTGGTTATAACAGGAATAGGGAAAAGTGCTAATATTGCTACAAAAATAGTTTCAACTCTAAATTCTACCGGCACGCCTGCCATTTTTATGCATGCTGCCGATGCCATACACGGCGACCTTGGTATGATACAAAAAGATGATGTAGTAATATGTATATCCAAAAGTGGTAATACCCCGGAAATCAAAGTTCTTGTACCCCTAATTAAAGCAACAAAAACGCCTTTGATTGCAATAGTCGGAGATATGCAATCCGTACTCGCCAAAAATGCCGACTATGTTCTTAATTGTTTTGTAACCCAAGAGGCAGACCCAAATAATCTTGCGCCCACTTGTTCCACTACGGCTCAACTTGTTATAGGTGATGCCTTGGCGGTGGCTTTATTAAAAATGAGAGGTTTTTCAAAAGATGATTTTGCCAAATATCATCCGGGTGGCTCGCTGGGAAAAAGATTGTATTTGAGAGTATCGGACTTTTATATCAATAACGAAAAACCTCAGGTGGAATTGAATACTCCTTTGTATGATATTATTATGGAAATAACTTCCAAGCGTTTGGGCTGTACTGCCGTATTGGAAAAAGAAAAGGTAAAGGGTATAATAACTGACGGCGACCTTAGAAGAATGATAGCAAAACAAAAAGATAATATTCCGGCAAATATATTGGCAAAAGATATAATGACAAGTACTCCAAAATGCATACAGCCCGATGTTTTTGCCGTAAAGGCTTTGGAGATTATGAGAGAAAATCAAATAACCTCTCTTTTGGTTGTTGATAATAAAGATAATTATTTGGGAGTTATACATTTACACGACCTTATAAAAGAGGGAATCATATAAGAGGAAAATATTTTTTTAGGCTTGCAGTTTTTGATTGGCACGTTTTTTGAAAAGTAGCCATTTGTTGAGTAAAGCGTGATGGCTAATAAAGATTTCTCCCATTTGCTTTGCGTTAAGAGTAACAAGAAATCTAAGAACAAAAAAAATTAAGAAAAAATGAAAAGATTAACAGTTTTATTGGCAAGCCTTATGTTATTGGCTTCAACAAGTGTGTTCGCACAAAAACAAGGAAGTATTTGGGTTGACGGCGGTTTGAACTTCTCTTCTTATAGCGGAGAAAACGGCAATGTTGACAAACTTGGAAACAATAGTTTCGGAATCAAACTTTCCGGTAACTACATGCTTACAGATAAGTTTTCTATAGGTCTTGGTTTGGGCTATGATATGGCATCTCAAGATTATAGTGTTGCTCCTGTACTTGCAGATAAGGCCAATTTGTTTACGGTTACATTGCAAGGACACTACTTTATGAAACTTAACAAATTGTTTACTTGGACTCCAAGAGCATATGCATATTTTGGATTTGGTACGGGTACTCATGAGATGGATTTGAAAGATATAGATGCTGATATTTCTCAAATGGGTATAATGATAGAGCCTTTGAATTTCCAAGCAAACTTTACCAATAACTTTGCTGTAACATTTGCTTGCGACCTTGCAACATTTGGATATTCTACCTCAAAAACAACTTTGGATGATGTTGATAATAAAGACAATAACTTTACATTCAAATTGGGCGACTACAATAGTTTGTTAGGTTCTCTTGGTTTGAGATTAGGATTTAGATATTTCTTCTAAAAAACATAATAAAATAAAGGAAGCGTGAAAACTAATAAGGTTTTCACGCTGTTTTTTTATTTTTTTGTAACTTTGCACCGTTTAATTAAAGTAGAGTATAATGAAGAATAATACAATAGTTTTTATTTGTTATGTGGCATTGATTTTGATGCCTTTGCTTTGCTGTGCTCAAAATGTAAAGCAATCTAATAAGGCTATTGGTAAGATACAGAGCGGAAAAGTTATAGCCAAATTTGATAAAAATTATTATGATTTTGGACAAATACGTCAAGGAGAGAGTGGTGAAGTGGTTTTTGAGTTGGAAAATCAAGGGGGAGGGTTGTTGAATGTAACGAGTGTTAAAACTTCTTGTGGTTGTGTTTTGGTAGATTATTCGCGTCATGGACTAATGCGTAATGAAAAAGGTTATATAAGAGTAAAATATAATACCAACATAATAGGTGAAATAAAAAGAAGCGTGGTGGTAACAACCAACGATGAAGATAATCCTAAAATAGTATTGCGTCTTATAGGTGAAGTAGTAGAAAATAAATAGATTATAATAAAACAACAGAAAAAAAATGAAAAAATTATTTTTAACAATATTGCTTTCAATAGCAATGGTCTTTGGGGTAAATGCTCAGAGCAAAAAAGAGGTAAAGGCACAAGGTACCCAAGCGGAGATAACTTTTACCGAAATGGTGCATGATTATGGTACGGTTCAAAAGGGAGGCAATGGTCTTTGTGAGTTTGAATACAAAAATACAGGCAAGGCTCCTTTGATGTTGACCAATGTAAGAAGTTCTTGCGGTTGTACTGTTCCAAAGTGGTCAAAAGAACCTCTTATGCCGGGCAAGTCAGCCAAGATACAAGTAAAATACAACACCAACAATGTGGGCAATATTAACAAATCCATTACAGTGGAAAGTAATGCTGCCAATGGTACGGTTGTTCTAAAAATAACGGGAAAAGTAGTTAAATAAAAAGAATTAAATCAAAGAGTTTGAGATTTGTAGCCTTAAACTCTTTTTTTCAAAAAAAATATACAATAAAATAACAAGAAAAATATGCCTAAAATTTCAGAAATGGGAGCAACATTGCAGGCTTCCGCTATAAGAAAGTTGGTTCCTTTTGCCGATGCAGCAAAAGAAAGAGGAATAAAAATATATCACTTAAACATAGGTCAGCCAGATATAATCACTGCACCGGAGGCTGTGGAGGCTCTTAGAAAAGCAAAAATGGATATAGTTGCTTATACTCCTTCAAATGGTAACCTGTCTTATAGAAAAAAACTTTGTGAATACTATAAGAGGTTTAATATCAATGTTGAACCAAATGAAATAATAGTAACTTGTGGCGGTAGTGAGGCTTTGCAATTTGCTTTTAATGTGTGTGTTAATCCGGGAGAGGAAGTATTGGTTGCAGAACCTTATTATGCAAATTACAATTCTTTTGCCAAAATATCCGGTGCCAAGATAAAAACCATACCTTCTACAATAGACAATGGTTTTGCTTTGCCTTCTATGGAAGAGTTTGAAAAGGCTATAACAGATAAAACTCGTGCCATAATAGTTTGCAATCCTAACAACCCGACCGGTTACTTATACACCGAGCAAGAACTTAGACAATTGGCAGAAATAGCAAAGAAACACGATTTGTTTATCTTTGCCGATGAGGTTTATAGAGAATTTGTTTATGAAGGAAAGAAACATTTTTCTATAATGCAAATAGAGGGTATAGAGCAAAATGCGGTGCTTTTGGATTCTGTTTCAAAACGTTATTCTGCTTGCGGTGCAAGAGAGGGTATGATAATTTCAAAGAACAAAGAAATTATGGCGGCTGCCATGAAGATGGCTCAGGCTCGTTTGTGTCCTCCTTATTTCGGTCAGATATTTGCGGAAGCCGCTATAGATACTCCGGCTTCTTACTTCAAAGAAGTTAATGACGAGTATGACAAGAGAAGAAAAGCATTGGTAAAGGCTATCAATGAAATACCTGGTTGCAAGTGTCCTAATCCAACAGGTGCTTTCTATACGGTAATAGAAATGCCTATAGATGATAGCGATAAGTTCTGTCAATGGTTGCTTACTGATTTCAATCTTAATGGTGAAACGGTTATGTTGGCTCCTGCTACAGGCTTTTATGCAGACCCTGAAAAAGGAAGAAAACAAGCGCGTATTACTTATTGCTTAAAAGTGGAAGACTTGTTGGCAGGTATCAACTGCTTAAAAGAAGCATTGAAAGTTTATCCGGGAAGAACTCTATAATATATAATGATATTAAAATAAATGTGGCTGTCTTTTTACAAGGTAGCCACATTTTTTATAAGCACTGATTTTTTTATAGGTTAGCATAAGTTAAAATAGATTTGATTGTAATAATTTATAACAAGCCATAAAAAGCAAGTATAACGGCTCTGTCCTTATATTAACCTATTCCAACCTGTTTTCCACTATCTTTATTTCTTCCTCTGTCAAATGATAAAGTTTATAGACCAACTTATCTATTTGTTGTTCCAAAGAGGAAGTATCTGCTTGATTATCTTTTTGTTTTATGGTCATAATTTTATCCACAAGTACAATAATTTCTTTTTGTTCCTCTTGTGTAGCCGTAGCAATAGGTAACTCCACTAATTCATACATATTACAGTGATTGTTTGTACTTGTTTTTCTAAATAACCAATCCATCAAATTAGAATTAAGAATTGCTAAAATTATTTTAGCAATTCTTGGATTCGGTAAATATAAAATATTTACCGAATCCAAGAAGACAAAATTTGTCTTCTTGCATTCGGCATAAGCAGCGTGAATTCTGTGTTTATCAGTAGTACCTGTAATGTTTTGCGTTGCTATGACGGCTCCTGCAGTATGATTTTCGTTTACAAGTGTATTTACTTGTTCGTTGTTTTTTCCAAAGAAACATTCGGAGTCTATACAATACTTATGTACGTTGGCTCCCTTAACAATAAAAATATCTGTCGGTTTTTCTGACCTTATTTCCGATAAATGAATGGTATTTATATTTCCTTGTAAAGAATCCGATATTTTGCTTTCCAACCTTGGTAATACTTTTATTTTGGAAATAATAGACATTTCCCCTTTTTCTATAAGAGGTATTTCAAAACGTGAAGGAAAAGATTCTTTTATACTTGATTGAACAACATTTTCAAATACCAATGACTTTATTGTACTTGCATCATTATTTATGGAGATGCCAAAAACAGAGTCTTTGCTTGGCTGTCTCTTTTTGAATACTACTATACAAGTTCCTTGCAAAACACTTTTGAAGACTTGATTATCGGTATTTGTTGCTGTTTTAGGAAATTCAATTACAGAAATTAAACTTGTTTTTGTGAGCAATAATTCTCGTGTAAAAGAAGAACTCAAATCACACATAAGAGAACTTTGAACAATAAGGCAGGATATTCCGTTTAACTTTAAAAAATTATATGATGCTTCCACAAAAAGTTTATACAAATTTTGCTTTCCCTTATCTTTTCCCTCAGAATAAGGATACTGTTCTTTTGAAACAATGCCTTTTCTTACCTGCACATACGGAGGGTTTCCAATAATTATATTAAAGCCGTCTTTGACGCCGAACA
>CAZITO010000016.1:0-28848 GCA_964542225.1 uncultured Bacteroidaceae bacterium
GACGAATCGGCGTTTCGATAAAATAAAACGCCGTTTCGTTTTCGCTGATTATCAAGTAGTTATAAAGCTAAAAATTGGGATTTTTGTGCTAAGGGTATTTCTCTATGCAAAGTTACGAAGATTCTCAGACCTGACCAAACGCGTGCAAAAATTTATTTTGTAACTTATTGATTTTCAGTAAACGGATTTTCTAAAAATTGGGGATATTTTATATCAAATCAACGAAAAAAAAACGAGGTTGTATTTTTTTCACTACAACCTCTTTTCTAAAAATTTATAAAAACAAAAAAATATGAAATAAAAGTTCTTTTTACTGCAACATAGGTTTCAAGTCCTTAGAAATTATAAGTTTGGCTTCTGTTGCTTCTTGTACTTGTTCAACGGTAAATTCTGGATTAAGTTCTGTCAGAACTATACCCTCCGGAGTTATTTCCATAACACCCATTTCCGTTATTATCATATTTACTTTTCCTGCCGCTGTCAAAGGAAGGGTGCATTTTTTCAATATCTTTGGTTTGCCTTTGGCTGTATGCTCCATTGTAAGAATTATTTTCTTGGCACCTTCCAAAAGGTCCATTGCTCCTCCCATACCCGGCACTTTCTTACCCGGTATCATCCAATTGGCCAAATCTCCATTTTCTGCAACTTCCAAGGCTCCAAGAATAGAGGCATCAACGTGTCCTCCTCTAATAATACCAAAAGAAGTGGCACTGTCAAAAGTAGCGGCTCCTTTCATGGCTGTGATAGGCTGACCTCCGGCATTAATCCACTCCGGGTCTTCCTTGCCTTGCTCAGGGGCAGGTCCCATGCCTACCATACCATTTTCGGCTTGAATCAAAACATTAACTCCGGGTTTCAAATAATTAGGTATCATTCCCGGTATACCTATTCCAAGATTCACAACATAACCATCTTTAAGTTCCAACGCTGCCCTTTTGGCTATGGTTTCTTTTATCTGATTTTTATCCATAATATTTATGTTTATTTGTTTGCTAATTATATCTCAAATAAGTAACAGTATCATTCATTGACGTAACATAAACAAAACTTTTTTTATCTATGTTAATTATCTTATAATATCTTGTTGCACCAGAATTATTTACTCTTATAAGAGTATCCTGTCTGATAGTGTAAGTACCATTTTTTTCATATTCATACTCATCCTCACTCGTATAAGTATATTCCATAACCACACGCTTTGACCTAATAGCATTATAAGGAGCGTATTCAACGTAATCTTTCGCTTTCCAAGGCTCAGCCTCCAAAAGAGCGGTATCATTCAGTGTTTTTGCATTTCTCCACTTGCCTGCAAGCAAATCATTATCGGTTTCCAAGTCCTTTTCGCAAGCACTTACAAGCAAAACCAAAATTCCCAAACATATAATACTCAAAAGTTTCAGTGATTTCATCTCTATCTTTTTCTATTTATTACTCTGTTTTACTAATTTTCTCATTGTTATGGTGTCAAACACCTGATAGACTACATAAAGTAGCATATAACAGATTGCAAATTTAATATTTTTTTCAATATGTGCAAAAATTACTATAACTAAAACGGCAACATAAATCAACATCTTTGACAACCTTGTAATTAAAAAAGCCTGTTCAAATTTTAGTTTAAATTTTTTAGGAGCATAGTACATAAAAGAGTATGAGGCAAAAGTAACCAAGTAAAACATCAACACATAATAAGGCGTATTTACCGAAAGATATTCCTTTGGTATAACCAATAAGGAAAACAAAACCACAAAACACAATATCAAAGATAAAAATGTGATTTTTAATAAGTATGATATAAGAAGATGTCTTTTCATCGTTTATTTTTTATTTGTTATTTTCTCTGTCTTTCAAATACATTAACCTGAAGTATTTCAAATAGGCATCTATATTTCTTCTGTTATAAAGGGTGGAATAATTTTGTATGGATATCACACAATGCCTGTAATAAGAGGGAGAAAGTTTACTAAACTCATCATCTTCCTGCAAAGAGTCAAAATACTTCAAAGCCTCTTGTTGATTGGCAAACTTACGCACAATAATCATTTGGTCGGAAAGAGTGAATAATTGCGAGGTGGTTTGCAAATTGGCTTGTGAATATTCTTTTTTATTAAAATCACTGATAATCTTTTCCATAAAAGCAACATCTATTTTGCTATCATCAAAGAATATCAAATAATAGTGTTGCATATCCTTATTTCTATAAACCAACGACTCGGCATCCAAAATATCGTCTCTATTTACCGCATTGTCCACTTGAGTAGTGTCATTTGGAATAATTGCCGTAAGGGTGTTATCTGTTTCTTTTTGAGTGGCTTTGGTACTATCATATTTTATATCAAAGTCTTTTATGTTATAACTATCGGATAAGAATCTTAACTGCTGTTCTATGATTGGAGTTACCTCACTGTTTGGGTGGTTATATATTATCATATTAAGGTTGTCTGCCAAAGAATCCACTCCATATAATTTGCCCTTTGAGAGTGCAACCAAAAATTTCAATCTCGGAACATATTCTCCTTGTGCGTGCAAAGAGTCCACGGCGTTATTGCCTTTTTCTATGGTTGCAAGATATTCGTTTTTGTTATAACTTTGATAAACCTCGCTATAAAGTCTTTCAGCGAGAGTGTTGTTATTTTGTACATCTTTTAAATAATCAGGATTCTTTATCATCGCCGCATACTCACTTTCCGGGTATTCCGCAAGCACTTTGTTTTTATAGAAATTACTATTAGGGTAATCTCCTCTTTGGTCATAAAGCCTGTACAAGTGATAAGAAGCAGGCAAAACATTTATATGTTGCGGATAGCGAGTAAGCAAATCAATAAAAGTTTCTATTGCACGAGTTGTGTTGTTTATACCTTGAAAAAATATATAACCGGCTTCCAAAAGAGCATCGGCTATTTGTGCATTTGCCGTATCCTTTGCTCCCTGTGAAAAAGGAATATCTTTTGTATAATATTCTCTCATATCAGGGGTATAACCGACATCCTGTATTTTGGTTTTATCGGTTGTGGAGATGGAGTCCCCTTGCCCAGTATCAGCAAAAAGAGTATCCTCTTGCATGCCCATTTCTTGTTTGTCCAACAATCGCCAATTATCCTCCAACTCTCTGTCTCCCCATTTTCTTTGAAACTCTATTCTTCCGCTTTGCACTGTTGTAGGGTTGCTGAAATAAAAATTACTTACACTCTGGTTGAGTTGATTAAAATTGTTCATAGAAGCATTGCGAGCCATAATAGCCTGTTGTATTTTGGCTTGCTCCTCTTGGCGTTTCTTTTCTATTTTATAATCGGTTATCCATTTTTCTATTTTTACATCCAGTTCTTCCTTACTCAATTCGCTAAGTGCCAAAAGACTATCCCAACGAGTTATAATATTTAAATTTTCCACCAAAGAAGTCAACACCCTCTGACGTGAAAGAATAACATCTCTATTTGGATAATCTTTATCCATTATACTCAAAGCGGTATCATAGTATAATTGAGCCTTAACATAATTTTGCAAAGTGTCATAATAGACATTGGCAGCCCTAAGAGCCGAAGCCATTTTTTGCACCTTGTTTGTCTTTGAATACTTTACGCTTTCTTCCCATTTTTTACATGCTATCGGATAACTGCGATTGCGATAATAAACCTCACCTATGGCATAGTAGATTTGGTCTAAATAGTCGTCATTCTTGGTATCATCAAGCATTTTTTCAAGGTCTTCTATTATGGATATACTATTTTTTTTTGCAGGGTCAAAACACAGGGCTATGTTTAATTGGGAAACAAACTGCATGGAATACTCCGAAGCATGCCTTGCCGTATATTTGAAACATTTGCTTGCTTGAGCATACTGCATATTGTTCATATATATTTGCCCCTCTATAAACCTGGTTCTCGTATTGAGTTTTTTTTCAAAAATATTCTTTTTGCGCAGTTGTAGATTTTGCAAAGCGGAAAGCGTTTTTCCCTGTGCTATATCATTTTCTGCCCACACAAGATGGAGCATCTTTTTTAATTTCTTTGGAGCCTTACCATCCTCTATGGCTTTAAGAACTTGTTTAAGGACAATTTCCGATTCTGCATATTTTTTTTCTTTGCAATAAGTCAAAGCCAACCAAAGCATTGGTTCATAAATTTCTTTCCTATTTTTCCAATTTGCTATCACATATTGAAAAGAAGCCTCGGCAGCCTTATAATCGTGGGCATAATAACAAGCCTGACCTATAAGTAAATAAGCATCGTCTATTTGTGGATTTTTTTCTATACCGGAAAAACGCATGGAATGAGATTTTATAACCTTACCGCCTTTTTCTATCGCTCTATCGGTATTATTTTTGATGGCAGAGGCTTGCTCGTTTGTCCCATTTACGTATATGGGAAGAATTCTTGTATAATCATCCTTCCAATTTTGGTCTATGGTGCGTTTGCCCTCTTTCAAAGCCTCCTTGCCATTCCAAAGAGCATTGTAATGAGCGGTAATAGAATGATATTTCCTGTTTGCCCACTTGTCTTTATGAGTAGAGCAAGACAACAATACCAAAACAACGCACAGAAAAACAACAATATATGTTATAACTCTCTTCAACACTCTAAAAACTTTACACAAAGAAAATAACGCAAAATACTGTTCTTTATTATAAAACAACTATTCAATAATATCATCTTCTTCCGCCGCTTTCAAACTATCGGGGATTTGTTGTTTTGATTTTGAATTTATACCCATTTTTTTCAAATCTTCCAATTGTTTTATTGCATTACCTCTACCCTCAGATAACTGTACTTTTGCTGTTTTAAATTTATCCGAAGCACTATCTATAGCCTTACCCAAATCCTCCATAGTATTGAGAAAACCTATCATTTTATCGTATATTTTGCCACAAGTTATTGCCATATTTTTAGCCTCTTGGTTTCTTGTATCTATTTTCCACAAATCCGCAACAAGTCTCAAACAAGAAATCATATTTGTAGCCGAAATAAGTATAATCTTTTTCTTATAGGCATATTCCCAAAGAGTGGCATCGCTTTGCATTGCCAACAAATAAGCAGGTTCTATAGGTACAAACATCATAACAAAACCAACACTTACTTGGGTTAGAGCAGAATAATTTTTGTTTGCAAGTTCATCTATATGAGCCTTAATGGATTTCAAATGGTCGTTCAAATATCGTTGTTTATCCTCTTCATTATCTGCATTAAAATATTTTTCATAGGCAACCAAAGAAACCTTTGAATCTATTATTATTGTGTTTTCTGCTCCATCGCCATTGGGTAGTTTAACTATAAAATCAGGTATATTTGTTTTGTTATCTTCGTCTTTTATTCTTTGTTGAGCATAATAATGAACATCTTGCACCAAGCCGCTGTTTTGCAATATGGTTTCCAAAATATGCTCTCCCCAATTGCCTGCCCGTTTATTTTCTCCTTTCAAAGCATTGGTAAGATTAACAGCATCTTGTGATATTTGATTGGTCTGCTTTATTATATTTTCTATTTCTGTTTTCAAACTTGAATGCAAGCCTGCTTGTGCCGTATTGCTTTCCTCTATTTTCTTTTTGAATTTTTCTATTTCATCCGTTAAAGGCTTGACAATGTTATCTAATTTTTCAGCATTGGTTTTGGAAAATTTTTCAGTTTTTTCTTCTAATATCTTACTTGTAAGGTTTTGAATACGTTCTTCATTCTGTTTATTAATATTTTCCAAATTTTCTTTGTACCCATTGAAAATTTTTTCAAGGTTTTGATTTTTTTCTCTCTCACCTTGCAAAGTTGCTATTGTTTGTGTGTATTCTTTATTAAGGTTATTGTAGTCTTCTTTTAGTTTTTTGTACTCTTGCTCTTGTTTGTTATAAGTTGCAAGAGTGTTTTCCAATTTTTCTTGCAAAATTTGTTTTGCTCCCTCCATGCTTGTAAGGGTTTCTTTTTGTTTTTGATTTTCAGCAATTTCGTTATCTACTTTTTGACGCAGTGTAACTATTTCATTGTCTCTATCTTTTAATTTTTCTGCTACAAATTCATCATTTTTCTTTGCCCTTACCACATCATTGGAAAGGTCTATGTTTTTCAATCTCCATTCCTTCAACTCTTTTTCCTTGTCATCTAATTTATTTTGCAAGTCCTCTATTTGAGTTTGCAAACTACGAATATTTTCCTCCAATCTTACGTTGTTTTCCCTTTGTGTGATAAGGTCTGAATTGTCCACATTTTTAACAGAGGTGCGTTTTGTTATTATAATAAAGACAATAATACTTACCACCCACAAAACCCCTATTGTAACCAATAATACTGTTGTATTCATTTTTTTGTTTTTTTATTAATATTATATGCTAATTTTTATTCTAAATTAAATATACAAAATTATTTTGAATATACCAAATTTTTATTACTATTATATGCTAATTTTTATTCTAAATTAAATATACAAAATTATTTTGAATATACCAAATTTTTATTACTATTATATGCTAATTTTTATTCTCTACAGGAAAAATTTCCATACTAATCTTTACAAAAGTAGTATTTTTTTGCAAAATCAGGGTATTTGATACCTATTTTATAAAGTTTTTTATCTAATTTTGCACTTTAATGAAAAAGTAAGTAAGAAAAAATTTATGAAACAACCTTTAGTGTCCGTAATAACTGTTTGCTATAATGCGAAGGACTTTATAGAGCCTACAATAAACAGTATTAGAAAGCAAACTTATACTAACTTGGAATACATAATAGTAGATGGCGACTCTACAGATGGAACAAAGGAATTAATAGAACAAAACAGAGACGCCATAACCAAATATATTTCCGAAAAAGACAACGGTCTTTACTATGCCATGAACAAAGGCTTGGACTTGGCAGAAGGAGAATATGTTTGGTTTATCAACGCCGGCGACCGTATTCCACACTCAAATACTTTAGAAAAAATAATGACTTCCTCCTTTTTACCACAGGATATCTATTACGGCAAAACAAAAATAATAAACAAAAGGGGGGAAATAATAGCAGAAAGACGACTTAAAGAACCCAATGTTCTTACAAAGAACAGTTTTCGCTGGGGTATGTTGGTTTGTCATCAAGCGGCAATAGTAAAACGCTCACTTGCACCTTATTACAATACAAAATACAAAATAGATGCAGATTTTGATTGGCTTTTGTCGGTTATAGAGCGAGCCGAGCCTACGCTTATGCGACATTCCCAAAGAACATATTGTTATTTTCTTGAAGGGGGATTTGCAAAACAAAGAATGTGGCAAGCAAATATGGAGAGGTATCAAATAATGGTAAAACATTATGGTTTTTTCACAGCCACTTACTACAACATACTTATGACTTTTAGATATATAAGAGATAGATTTAGAAAGGTATCCATGACATAATTTTTTTTGTGTTATGAATATGTAATTAAAAAATAAGAAAAATATATATGAAATTATTAGAAAACAAAGTGGCTTTGGTTACCGGAGCCTCAAAAGGAATAGGAAAACAAATTGCTTTAATGTATGCAAAGGAAGGTGCTCTGGTTGCCTTTACCGACCTTAACAGAGATGAAGTTATGGAGCAAACCGAAAAGGAATTGCTTGAACTTGGAGTAAAAGCAAAAGGATATGCAAGTAACGCAGCCTCTTTTGAAGATTCTCAAAAAATAGTAGACCAAGTTGTTAATGAATTTGGCAGAATAGATATATTGGTCAACAATGCAGGTATCACAAAAGATAATCTTTTGATGCGTATGACAGAAAAAGATTGGGATATGGTTATTGCTGTCAACTTGAAATCGGTTTTCAATCTTACTCACGCCGTACAAAAATACATGATAAAACAAAGAGGTGGCTCCATAATAAATATGAGCAGTGTTGTAGGTGTAAGTGGCAATGCCGGACAGGCAAATTATTCTGCTTCCAAAGCAGGTATTATAGGTTTTACCAAAAGTATAGCAAAAGAATTGGGTAGTAGAAACATACGCTCAAATGCTATTGCTCCGGGCTTTATAATTACCGATATGACAGCAAAAATACCTGAAGATGCTCGCAAGGCTTGGGAAAATCAAATTCCTATGAAAAGAGGCGGGCAACCTGAGGAGGTAGCAAAAGTAGCAGTTTTCCTTGGCTCTGATTTGTCTTCGTATGTAAGCGGTCAGGTTATACATGTTTGCGGAGCAATGAATTGCTAATATGAGGTTTTGTTTATAACAAAAATGGAAATTTACGTTAATTAACCTTTCAAAAAATATAATAAAAATGAATAATAAGAAATTTGACCCGGCAATGGCCATCAATGCTGTTGCGGAAGTTTCGGCAGAAAGAGGAGTAAACCCAAATATCAACGATTCTGCAACTTTTACCTTTCCAAAAGGACAACTTATGACGGATACATTCCACGGCGAAGCAGAAGGATTTTTCCTTTATTCTCGTCATTGGAATCCAAGTAATATGGCTTTGTGTAAGGCTTTGGCAGCAATGGAAGGTACTGAGGCTGCTTGGGCTACGGCTTCCGGTATGGCTGCCATTACCTGTGCTTTGATGCAATGCCTTAAAGCAGGAGACCATATTGTTGCCTCTATGACTGTTTATGGTGGTACATTTGCTTTTCTTAAAAACTACATAAACAACTACGGAGTTGAGGTTACATTTGTAGATACTACCAACTTGGAAGAGGTAAAAAAAGCCTGCAAAAAGAATACAAAAGTTATCTACACCGAAACAATGTCAAACCCTTTGCTTAGAATAGCAAACATACCTGAACTTAGAAAAATAGCTGACGAATTTGGAGCAAGACTATTGGTGGACAATACCTTTACTCCTATGGTATTCTCTCCTTATCAACTTGGTGCCCATGTTGTAATCTATTCTATGACAAAATATGTTAATGGCAAAAACGATTGTGTTGCTGGAGCAATATGTGCAGATGCCGAATTTATCAATGCTTTGATAGACGTAAACAATGGTACTGCAATGTTGTTAGGGCCTGTTTTGGATTCTTTCCGCTCTACTTCCATTTTGAAAAATTTGTATGATTTGCACATAAGAATGAAAAAACATTCTGAAAATGCAATGTATTTGGCTGAAAGATTCAAAGCACTTGGTATAAAAGTAAATTACCCAGGTATGCCGGAGCATATTGACCACGAATTAATGGTAAAAGAATATAACGAGCAATTTGGCTTTGGCGGTATGATAGCCATAGATTTGGGTACGGCGGAAAAGGCTAACGCTTTCATGGAAAAAATGCAAGAAAAGGGTGTTGGCTACTTAGCGGTATCTTTGGGCTATTTCCGTACATTGTTCTCTTGCTCAGGTAAATCCACTTCAAGCGAAGTACCTCAAGAATACCAAGACAAAATGGGTATGTCTGAAGGATTGGTTCGTTATTCTGTAGGTTTGGACAATGATATGTCCATGACCTTTGAGAAAATAGAAGAGGCTTTAAGAGAATTGAAATTTATTTAAATTTTATTTTTACTATTATTGTTTTATTATACTCCTCAACCACACGGATTGAGGAGTTTTTTTTATAAGGTTCTCATAAGTTATATTATGTGTTTTGCATAAAGGCAAATCATATTGTAAAATAATCTGTGTTACTTTTATTGTTGAGATTTATCAGCGAATAGCCAATACTTTTAGTTCATAAACGAGAGTGGCGTTTGCTTTTATTTTTTCTCCGCTGTCATTCATATAAAAAGCGAGATTATCGGGGACAATAACCCGCGCCGAAGAATGATTTTTTAGATGCAACAGAGCAAAAGTAAGTCCATAAACAACATACGTATCTCCCTGTAAGGAAAAAGTTTTTTGATTTGTGATTTGTTTTTTGTCGTTTGAAAATTTTTTAATTTTATCTTGTTCATTTTGATTAAACTCATCCGCACTCTGTCCGTTTAAGTAATAAGATTTGTATTCTATGGTTACATGGTTTTTATCGGTTATTTCACCACTACCATCCTCTATAACCTGCAAGTATATACCCGCAACTTCTTTCATTTGCCAACCTCGCCTGTTGATAAAACTCTCTATTCTCTGTTTTTCTCTGTCGGATATTATTTTATTGGCATTGGCAAGAGAGGTTTTTACTTGATTTTGTTTGGCCTTAACGGCATTCTCCTTAGGATTTTTTCCAACGGCATAATCTTCATTTGTACCCGAAGAACACGAGTTAAGCATTATTAAGAAAAATATCAAAACAATAACATTAATAGGGAAAAAAGAGTGTCTTCTAATCATTGCTAATAAATTCTTGGTTATAAATTTGTTTTGTAAAAGTTTCCACCACTTTATTTAATGTATCATAACTTTTGCCTCCGGCAGCCATTACATGTCCTCCTCCATTCCAATATTTACGAGCAAACTTATTGACATCTATATAAGCATCTTTTGAACGAAAAGACATACGTATTTTATCCTCTCTCTCTGTTATCATGGCACAAAAATCAATTCCCTCCAATTTTAAGCAATAATTAACCACTCCTTCCAAATCTCCTATCTTGTAATTATATTTTGTCAATTCTTGCTTTGAAAGAAAGATAAAAGCCGCTCTCTGTTTATAAAACGCCCTCATTTTGTGAGATATGGCATAGCCCAAGAGTCGCAGTCTATCAAAAGAATAGGTATCAAAAATTTGCTGATGAAGTTTTGAGGCTTTAATTCCGCTCTTTAAAAGATTGGACAAAACCACATAAACCTCAGGATTGTCATTTGAATAGGACACCGACCCCGTATCAGTTATAACGCCAAGATATAATGCTGTGGATATAATGGGAGAAAAAACTTTTTTTCCTGTTAATCGGGTTAATAGATTATAGACAACCTCACAAGAGGAACTGCTGTTTGAAAAAGAAAAATTTATATCAAACTTATCCGGTTTAACGTGGTGGTCTATCAGTACTTTTTTGCAGGAAGTTTCTTGTATTACTTTTTCTAAATTTTCTCCACTGCGAGAGTTGGTATTCATATCCACTATTAAAAGCAAATCCGATTGAGAAATAGTATGTTTTGCTGTTTTAAAATCTTTTTCGGCAACAATATAATCCACCCCCTCCAAAACAAAACCCACATTCTTTGGAAAAGGATTTGGAATAATACAGACAGGCTTTTTATTTATTTCCTTCAAATAATGAAACAAAGCGGCCGAACTGCCTACTGCATCACCATCCGGATTATAGTGAGTTATTATACTTATATTGTTTGTTTTATCTAATATATTTCGCAACTCGTTAATTTCTGATGTTTTAAATCTCATATTATTATTTGTTTTAAGTTTTGTGTTTTTCCTTTTTTGCAGCAGGAAATAATATATTGTTAAGTATCAAACGATAACCCGGAGAATTTGGGTATAAGGACAAATCTGTTTTGGGGTCGCCTATAAAATGCCTATAGTCCTCAGGGTCATGTCCTCCAAGAAAAGACCATGTTCCCTTGCCATATTCTCCATGTAAATAACGGGCTTCATTGATAGATTTATTTTCTGCCAAAATAAGCACATTGCTTTTTATCAAATTGGTACGAAAAGCCGTAGTCTGTCCATAAAAACCCTTTATAACCCGGGTATGGCACTGAGTCAACATTGTAGGTATCCAGTCCCACTTGGCAGAAAAATCAAAAAGCACAAAGACATCGTTTTTTTCATTTATCTTATTTGTTCTATCTGCTGTTACATCTATATTGGAAATTCTATAAGCAGCAGGATTTTTTTCTATGGTAAAATCTTTGAAAGCAAAACAATTGTCATAGTTTAACATTGCTTGAGCATTAGCATGCATTGGGTCGCCGTCAAACATACTTTCACAAATATCCACACCATCTGCCGACAAGGCTATATCAAAACTATCCGTTGCCGAACACATGGCAAACATAAAGCCACCGCCAAGTACAAAGTCTCTTATTTTCTTTACCACGGCAAGTTTTAGTTGGGAAACTTTTTTATAACCAAATTGTTTTGCCAAGCCTTCCTGAAAAGCAACATCCTCTCTATACCATGGCGCATTACGATAATTTGCCCAAAATTTACCATATTGACCGGTAAAATCCTCATGATGCAAATGCAACCAATCATACATAGGAAGCACTCCCTCCAAAACCTCTTGGTCATAAACCACATCGTATGGAATTTCTGCATAAGTCAAAACCAATGTTACAGCATCGTCCCAAGGTCGTTTATTTTTTGGAGAATAAACTGCTATTTTTGGTGCTTTTTGCAATTTGACAGCATCCATATTAACCTCAGGGTCTGATATTTCATCTATTATACCTGACATTTGAGAAACAGAAATAACCTCGTATGTTACACCTCTGAGTTTACAAAGCCTTATTATCTCATCGTTTTCCTCCATAGCAAAAGCGCCACCGCGATAATTAAGCAACCATGTAACATCATTATCTTTTTGCAAAGAAAAATACGCTATTCCGTAAGCCTTAAGATGGTTTTTCTGTACCTCATCCATAGGCAACAAAACATAAGCCGACCAACCGATAAAAAATTGCAACAGCAAATAAAATAAAAACAAAAATTTAAATAACATTCCTCTACTCATATACGAACTTACCCTAATTTAAGACTAACGTTGCAATTATTGGTTTTATGATATTTCTCTATAAAAACTTGTGTTTTTAGAATGGGTCGCCGTCATCATAGGCTTGCATATCTGTATCCTCTATATGCTGTTCGTCATTCATTTTTGACCCCATTGTTATTGTGTTGTTATTAGAGTCAAAACTTGCATTTATAGGCATAGCGGAGGAAGTTTCATACTCTTGCCCTATGTTATAGAATTTTACAAATTGATGCTTAAAACCAAGTTTGGCTTTTGCTGTTGAACCTGCTCTGTTTTTTGCAATATTAATGTAGGCTACCCCCTGCGTTGAACCGTTTTCGTCTTCCATAATATTGTAATACTCAGGTCTATAAACAAACATCACTATATCGGCATCTTGCTCTATTGCACCACTTTCCCTAAGGTCACTAAGTACCGGCTCTTTGCTACCTCCTCTTGTTTCTACGGCACGAGAAAGTTGTGAAAGTGCAAGAATAGGAATACCCAACTCTTTGGAGAGCGCCTTTAATTGACGAGAAATAAAACTGATTTCTTGCTCTCTATTGCCATTGTTACGACTTTCTCCTCCCGACATTAGTTGCAGATAATCAATAAAAACCATTTGGATATCGTATGCTTGCTTTAATCTTCTGCATTTTGCTCTCAAATCAAAAATACTCAGTCCCGGATTGTCATCTATATATATAGGTGCTTCACTTAGGGCTTGAGTCTTTTCTTTTATTATTTGCAATTGACTTTTTGTCATTTGGTCGCCTCTTTTAAGATTATTTCCCTCTATTTCCACCTCAGAAGAAATCAATCTCATAGTAAGTTCCATAGCCGTCATTTCCAATGAAAAAATAGCAACCGCTTTATGACTCTGCACCGCTATATTTCTTGCCATAGTTACAGCAAAAGCCGTTTTTCCCATAGCAGGACGAGCAGCAAGTATGATAAGCGTACCGGGTTGAAAACCATTTATACATCTATCCAATTCCACAAAACCGCTTTCAACTCCCGTAACCGAATTATCGGAGGCTTGCACTATTTCTATTTCTTTGATGGCATTGTGCAGTAATTGTTGCATATTTTGAGAAGAAGAGTTAAAATTTGTATCGTTGATATCCAAAAATTTAGTCTCCGTCCTGTCCAACAAATCAACTATATCAGTTGTTTCATCGTACGCCTCCTTTAGTGTTTCTGTGGATACCCTAATAAGTTCTCTTTGAATAAATTTTTCTGCAAGTATGCTCACATAATATTCTATATGAGCGGCTGAGGTTACTTTGGAGGTTAGAGTTGACATTTTATAAGAGCCTCCTATGGCTTCCAAAGTACCTCTTTTCTTTAATTTTTCTGTTACAGAGATAAGGTCTATTGGATTACCCTCTTGAAACAAAGCAAGTATTGTTGAAAATATTTCTTTATGAGCTTCTTTGTAAAAATAATCCACTTTCAAGCGGTCAATACTATTGGTCAATGCATCTTGGTCTAAAAGCAAAGCACCCAAAACCTCCTCTTCCAACTCCTCTGCCTGCGGTGGAACCATATTGCCATTAAGAGCAAACGCCTGCTCCGTTGTCATTCTGCGATTTTTTAAACGCGAAATATTGTTTTGTAATATATCAGCCATAATTTATTATTCTATTTGAGTTTTATTAGAAGAAGAATTGTATGTTATAATTTTACTCCAATTTATACTCCCTTCCACATCGCAAAATTCCTCTATAAATTCTTTAGTCAATTTGTTTACCATTTTTGCATACTCTCTTTTATATGCATCATTTTTTTGTTTTGCCTCCACGCCTATTGGTTCTATTATATCCAAATAAAAGGTATCTATATTTGTCAAAAACTTCCAAAATTCTTGACCGCAAAGTTTTATGTAATCACCTTTTTTATAAGGAACGCTATCTTTACCATAACAGCAACCATTAACGGCTCTGATATTCATCTTAGAATTACTCGTAAGCAAAGTCTTTTTTGCAGAATTAAAATCTTCTATCATTTTTTTTATTTGGGAAGAATTTCCCCAATTGGGACCTGATTTTATTGACACTATATAATGTATCCCTTCTTTATTAAATTCTATATCTATACCCTTTGCAGAGGATTTGTATGCTCCATACACCTTTTCAGATACAAAAACAGCTAATCCCTCCAACCAATTTCCAAACATAGTCTCCTCTGCAGAAGAAACAAAAGCAATAGCAATTTCTTCTATAAATTCTTGTGCTTTTAATATATTCTTTGCTTTAAAAAGATATGGATTCTTTTTCTTTAAAAGTAATTTCAAATTTAGGCTTGACAGTTTTTCTATACGATTCTGATGAAACAGAAGTATAGTGTTTTTCACATATATCTGTACTTGTTTTATCAAATCTTTCTTCTCCATAATTATCAAATAGCGTTTTCTTTTCTAATTCTATTTTATTCTTCACAATATTATAATACTCCGGTTTAATCTCTATACCAATTGAATTTCGTTGCAACTCTGAAGCAACAAAATTTGTTGTTCCACTACCCATAAAAGGGTCTAAAACGACATCCCCTTCTTTGGTGAATAGTTTAATAAACCAAGCTGGTAATTCCTTTGGAAATGCCGCACTATGTTGTTTATTTCCACACTCTGTAGCCATATGCAAAACATTGTCGGGGTAAGCCATTTCCCTACCTACCCAATTTGAAATATTTTTTCCAAATCCACTACCAACTGTTGAATTATCTCGTATTTTATCTTTTTTAGAAAGATTTTTCAAACGCGTCTTTGCCCAATCTCCCACGGGTACCATAACATTCTCTTGATACATTTTAAAATCTTTTTCCTTATTAAATTGTAACAATCTTTCCCAAGCATCCCTAAACCTATTAGGCCATTTACCCGGATATGAATTTTTTTTGTGCCAAATAAATTCTTCTGTCCATAACCAGCCCTGTTTTCTCATTTCCAATATCAGTTCTAATACATAAGTACTCCTTTCTCCATTGGAAACTTTTTCTTTTATATTTAAAATAAACGTACCTTTGGGATTTAGTACTCTGAATAATTCTTTGGATATAGGTAAAAACCACTCTACATACTTATCAATGGTTACACCCCCATAAGTACTTTTTCTCTGGTCTGCATAAGGAGGAGATGTTACTATTAAATCTACACTGTTTTCCGGTAAGACAGACAATACCTCTTTACAATCTCCCAAATATATTTCAATATTTTTACTCATAGTCATTTTTTGTGTTTTATTCTATAACCAAGTCCCCATTCTATATAATCCGCTTTACGAAAATCGTATGCTCTTATGCCAAGTTGAACAAAAATACCTTTATTAAATTGATATCTAAGATTTATTCTTTCAAACATCTTGGGCAAATATGAATCCTTATACTTATATAAATACCAGCCCGGCTCCAACATTATTGACAACCTATGTATATTGTATTCATACGAAAGAAAAGCAGAAAAGGTTAAGTGTTGATAGGAAGAAAGGTTGTCTCTATAATTATTTGGATAATAATAACTCTCTTCATTCTTTCCTATACTTTCGTTATAAGATAAGTCCAAACCAAGACCAAAAGCATGATTTATCGCGAATTTCCTCAAACAACGAGCCTGTAAACCGAAAATAGGATAAACTCCTCTTGCCGTATCTTCTTGCATAAGTCCCTCTCTGTCGGGTTGTTGATAAAAAACATAAACGCCTTTTTGTGCAAAATAGAAGTTGTATTGACTTTGCCAACAAGGAGAGTATTTTTCTTTTTTCTCTGATATTTGTTTTGCTTGCTTATTATCTATATGTTGTATTTGCCAAGGAATGTAGGTTACACCCAAAGAAGGTGTAAGAATATTTATTCCTTTATTTGGTTGACGCATATTGCCATTGGAAAAGTGGATAAAAGTTGCTCCGAGATTTATTTGCCAATGTTTGTTAAGTAAAAAATAACCTTCCAAATCTCCGTGTATATAGAACTCTATAGGAGTGGAAACAGCCACATTATAACGATGTTCGTTATCATAGCCTTGCCAAATGCCGGAAAAGCCAAGTGCCATTTCTACTTTTAAGGAAAATCTTTTTGTATGCAAAACATTAAAACCCATCAAACCATAGAAAGCAAAGGGATTGCCTAAATGTTTGGAATAATTAAAACGTCCATGAAACAAACCTGCTCCATAATAAAAGCCATTGTAACGATAGTGCCAATTTTGCGAACCATCAACTTGTTTTGTCATACGCAAAGAAAAATTGGCAATGGTGTTGATTTTTGTATTATCCGTGTTTATACCCTCAACAAAATCATTTATCGGTGCAACCCAACCATATCCGCCCGTAAAGGTTATGCCTACATTGTTCAAATTCTGCCCCTCGGTTATCAAACCACAAAAAACAAATAGCAATATGTATAACAATCTTTTTATCATCCATTCCAACCTTTACCATACAGATTTTCTGTCTTTTTAAATCTTCCAAATCTGTAACCAAGTCCCCATTCTATATAATCCGCAACATGAAAATTATAAGCCTTTAAAGCCATTTGCAAAAACCACCCCTTGTAAGCATAATACCTCAAACCCAACCTTTGATATGCTTTGGGGGTATAACCATGTTTTTGTCTTAAAACAAAGCCCGGCTCTATCAAAACAGAAAAATTATTCACATTGTAATGAAAACTAAAAAATACACCGATATTTGTTTTATCCCAAATATCAAGTTTTTCATAGGCATGAGTTTTGTAATGAGTGGCATCTGTTTTCCATGTAGCATCGTTGATAGAATACTCCACGCCAACCCCAAACTCACACTTTGGATTTACATCCACCATAAATTTAATTTGCTCCCCCCATACAGGATAAGAATTTTGCACTGTATCCCTTGAGCCGTCTTCTTTAGTATAATCAAAATTAACTGCATGTGCTCCAACCCAAAAACCCATATCAAAATACCAATTTTTATGAAAATTATCGGTAAAATTCAAGTTACATCTTTCTATCGGCTTAGGAGTATATACAACATTCAAAGTAGGCGAAATTATATTTATACCTCTGTTTGGCTTAACCAAGGCTCCATTGGAAAAATGAGTAAAAGAAATTCCTACACCTGCTTGCCACATATTGTTTATTCGCCAACTACCCTCCAAAGTCCAATGTATATAGGCTTCTATGGGCAAAGATACCGCAATATTTTGTCTATTGTCCTTTGAATAATAATCCCATACCCCCGAAAAGCCCAAAGCAAGTTCGTTTTTTAAAGTAAAATTCTTATGTTTATAAGGAGAAAAGCCGGCAAAGACATAAAGAGCGAAAGGGTTTCCAAGATTATCAGAATAATTGAAAAAACCATGATACAGACCTATTCCATACCTGAAATCATTATAAAGACAGTGCCAAGGTTCAGAGTAATCAACTTGTTTAGTAAGTTTTAGAGATAAATTAGTAATGTTTGTTATTTTTTTATTGTCCTTATTCTCACCATTGAGAAAATCATTGGTAGGCAAAACATAACCCTCTCCTACAGAAAAAGTGTAGGAAAGATTATTGTTTATTTGGGCTTGAGCACGGCTAACAAAGTAAATAAATATAACAAACAAAAAGTTTTTCATTTTTTTACAAATTAAGCCTTACCAACCAAATGTTCCAATATTTGTATTGCATTAGTTGCTGCACCCTTTCTAAGATTATCTGCCACAACCCAAAGATTAAGACCATTTTCCAAAGTAAAATCCCTACGTATTCTTCCTACAAAAACATCATCCTGTCCTTCTGAAAGTATAGGCATAGGATACTTGTGTTGAGATGGATTATCTATTACTCTGATTCCTTTACTATGTTCCAAAATATCAAATATTTGTTGCAATTTAAAGGCTTTTTTAAACTGAATATTAACACTTTCACTATGACCTCCCACAACGGGCACTCTTGCCACCATAGCCGTTACCTTTATATCAGGTTTGGACAAAATTTTTCTTGTTTCATTAACAAGTTTTTCCTCCTCCGTATTATAACCATTTTCCAAAAAATCTCCCCCAAAAGGCAACACATTTCTAAATATCTTATGCGGATAGGCAGGATTTGGGCACTGCTCTCCATTTTCTTCCATTTCCAATTGTTTTATTGCTTTTATACCTGTACCTGTTACACTTTGATAGGTAGAAACAACTATTCTTTCCACATCAAAAGCCCTGTCCAAAGGAGCTATAGCCATAAGCATTTGTATTGTGGAACAATTTGGGTTGGCTATTATTTTATCAGAAGGTTTTATTGCCTCTATATTTATCTCTGGTACAACCAAGGGCACATTTTCATCCATTCTCCAGCAAGAAGAATTGTCTATTACCACCGTACCCTTTTGAGCAAACAAAGGCGCATAAAGTTTTGAGGTTTTGCTACCTGCTGAAAATACAGCATAATCGCAATTTTTCCCAATAGCCTCTTCCACGGAAACCACTTTTAATTTTTTACCACCAAAATCTATTTCTTTTCCCACACTCTTTGGTGAAGCCGCAGGTATTATTTCCTCGTTTTGAAAACCTCTTTCCTGTAAAACCTTAAGCATCACTCCACCAACCAAACCCGTTGCCCCAACTACTGCTATTTTCATCTTTATTTATATTTATTTATTCGTCTGAATTATTATGTATAAACTGTTGGTAGGCACGAAAAACATTTGCTCTCGACATACATCCGGCAAACTTACCCTTATCCAACACTATTATTGTATATCTGTCCACTCCTTTGAACTTTTTTATAATTTTTTCCATACCGTCATTGATATCAACAATAAAATACTCCGAATACCTCATAAAATTCTTTACCTCTATCTTATCATAAAATTCCGGGTGAAAAAGCATTCCTCTGACATCATCCAACACAAGAACGCCTTTAAACATATCTTTATCATCCACAACAGGGAAAAAATTTCTATTTGAACACTCCACCGCTTTTACAACATCTCTAAGTTTGGCATCCTCTTTTAGTTTGTAAAAATTTGTTTCCAAAAGTTTGGTCTTATCCATAAAGTGTATTGCTGATTTGTCTTTATTGTGTGTCATCAAATCTCCTTTTTGAGCCAAAGGTTTGGCGTAAATAGAGTATTTATTCACACTTCTAACAACAAGATAACTAATAGTTGTGCTTATCATCAAAGGAGCCAACAAATCATATCCTCCCGTTATATCGGCAATAAGAAATATGGAAGTCAAAGGAGCATACATTATGCCTGCCATAACCGAGGACATTCCCACAAGCACAAAATTACTTGCCTCCAAAGGTGTAAAAATTCCTATTGAGTTTAAAAGTGTTGCCACAAAAAAGCCACAAAAACCTCCTATAAACAAACTTGGAGCAAAAACACCTCCCACTCCACCTGAAGCACAGGTTACATTGGTCGCTACCGCTTTTATGATTATAATAGAAAGCGTTATAATAAGCAAAAGATAAACATTATCCTTAAAACCATAAAACAAACTATTGCTAAGCAAAGCCGAAGTATCATTGTCAAGTAAATGAGTCAACGCCTGATATCCCTCACCAAACAAAGGAGGAAAAACATACAACATTATACCCAACAATACACCTCCGATTATGATTTTCCAAACTGCATTGAATTTTGAAAACGCTTTTCCTATAAAACTACTTATATTGAAATAATACAATGAAATTATGGCAGAAAAGACACCCAACAATATATACGCAGGTATGGTATCAAGGGTAAAAAAAGTGTCCACACTATAAGAAAATTGGGCATCATGACCAAGAAAAAAGAATGCTATCAAAGCCGCTGTTATAGAGGAAATAAGCATAGGAAGAACACTAACCATACTCAAATCCAACATAAGCACCTCAAAGGCAAACAATATTCCGGCAATGGGGGCTTTAAACGCTCCGGCAATGGCTCCTGCCGCTCCACAACCAACAAGTATAACAGTCAAATGCTTGTCTAAACGAAAAAAACGAGAAATATTGGAGGCTATCGCCGAACCGGTATAAACAATAGGTGCTTCCAAACCAACACTTCCTCCAAAAGCAACCGTTATGGAAGAGGTAAGCATGGAAGACCAAGTATTGTGTAATTTGATTTTACCACCTTTGCGAGATATGGCATACATTACTTTGCTGACTCCATGCGAAAGGTCATCTTTTATCACAAACTTTACTAAAACAACAGTGAGTGCAATACCAACCATTGGGTATAGTAAAAACAACCAGTTTGCTCCCATTTTACTAACCCATGAAAAAGATGTTATCAAGTTATAAGTATAGGAAACAAGGTTTTTTAAAAGTACTGCCGCAAGCCCACAGCCTATGCCGGTAAGGAAAGACACCAAAGCCAAAATTTGAGTTGTCTTTAAATGTCTAATCCGCCAGAAAAGCAAGCCTCTATAACATTTTTTAATATTTATGTACCTATCTATCCACATAAAAAATCAACTTGCAAAGATAAGTATTTTTTACGTAAAATAAACTTTTTATAGATTAACATAACCTAAATTATGCAGGCGCTACTTATTTTCTCCATACCATAGTGTTCACAACATTGGTATAAGATTGTATTATTTTAACGACCTTAGTGGAAATATCCTCGCTGTAACAAGCGATTTGTTCCCCAAAATCCTTATTTTCGTTCATCTCCACAGCAAGTTCTACGGCTTGTAACAAAGATTTTTCATTTATACCCGCAAGCACAAAAGCACCTTTTTCCATGGCTTCGGGTCTTTCTGTACTCGTGCGTATACAAACCGCCACAAAACTTTTGTTTATAGAAGTATAGAAAGCAGATTCCTCGGGTAAAGTACCACTATCGGATACAACAGCAAAAGCATTTATTTGTAAATTGTTATAATCCAAAAAACCAAGAGGCTCATGCAAAATAACTCTTTCATTGAGGACAAACTTTTTTTCTTCCATTCTTTTTTTGCTTCTTGGGTGGCAAGAATACAGTATTGGCATATCATATTTTTGTGCCAAAGAATTTATTGCATTAAACAAGGAAAAAAAATTTTCATCCGTATCAATATTTTCTTCTCTATGAGCAGATAAGAGAATGTACTTGCCTTTTTGTAAATGCAATCGTTCCAAGACATCGGAATTTAAAATACCTTCTAAATGTTTTTTCAAAACTTCTGCCATGGGAGAACCGACAACGAAGCAACGTTCCTTTGGCAAACCGCATTCGTGTAAATATTTCAAAGCCTGTTCCGAATAAGTAAGATTGACATCCGAAATAATGTCCACTATTCTACGGTTTGTTTCTTCCGGCAATCGTTCGTCTTTACACCTATTACCCGCCTCTATATGAAAAATAGGAATGTGTAGTCTTTTTGCCGCAATTGCACTCAGACAAGAATTTGTATCTCCCAAAATAAGCAAAGCTTCGGGGGATGTATTTTGCATAACAGCAAAGGAAGTGGCAATAATATTTCCTATGGTTTCACCCAAATTGCCTCCCACAGCATCCATATATATATCAGGCTCTTTTAATTGTAAGTCTTTAAAAAAAATTCCGTTAAGATTATAATCATAATTTTGCCCCGTATGAGCCAAAAGCACATCAAAATATTTTCTACATTTGTTGATTACTGCGGACAATCTTATGATTTCGGGACGAGTACCTACTATTATGAGCAATTTTAATTTGCCATTGTTTTTAAATTTGGGTGTTTCCATAGGAAAAACTTTCTTTACTATTATTTGTAAAACAAATATTTTATAAATTTATATTAAAATTCCACTTTAGGTGCCTGACCTGCCGATTCATCGGCTTGATAATATTCTTTTTGATTAAAAGAAAACACACTTGCCACTATTGATTTTGGAAAAACTCTTACGCTTTTGTTATATGTTTGCACAAGTTCGGCATAACGTTTGCGTTCCACTGCTATGCGGTTTTCGGTTCCCTCCAATTGAGATTGCAGTGCAAGAAAATTCTCATTTGCTTTTAATTCCGGGTATCTTTCCACTACCACATTAATATCTCTTATTGCAGAAGTTACGGCACTTTGAGCCTTTTCATATTGGGCACTTGAAGCCTCATCGGAAGGTGTATTCATTGCTTTGTTTCTTGCCGCAATAACTTTTTCCAATGTTGCTGATTCATGGGTTGCATAACCCTTTACCGTGCTTACAAGATTGGGTATCAAATCCAAACGTCTTTGATATTGTACCTGTACCTTAGACCATTGGGAATTGCATTGCTCGTCCTTATCCACAAAGCCATTGTAAGCATATACTACCCAAATAACAAGTATTGCAACTACCGCCACTAACCCGATTTTTTTTGTGTATTTCTTTCTATTTGCGGTATTACCATTTGTTAAATTATTAATATTCATAACATTTTATATTTTTTATTGTTAAAACTCATTACCAAGAGCCACCGCCTCCACCACCGCCGGACATTCCGCCACCAAAACCACCGCCAGAAAAACCGCCACTTGAACCGCCCATACTACTACCCAAGGTGCCTCCGACAACGACAGGTGTGGTTTTGACAAGTTTTGGTATTCTTATATCTTTGTGATGTTGATGACCACAATGCTTACAAACATAAGTTATTCTCTCCACTCCGTTTCTATGATATGTAGGTTGTATCACTGTGTCGGTTGAAACTCTTTTCATTGATTTGGCAGAGCATACGGGGCAATTGGTATAAGTATTATTTATTTCGTATGGAAAAATTCTTACCTTGCCACATTTATTGCAAAGCCATACATCATAATCTCTACTTCCAAGCGTTTCCTCAAACTGTTCTTTATCGGTTAAATATTCATCCTCTTGTTTTTCGGAAAGTAGTTTCATTTTGTTGCCACAAGTACATTTTACCGACTTGTATCTGACTTTTCTTAACAAAAATTTGTAATAAACAAACAACAATGGCAAAAGCCATATTCCACAAAAAATCAAAATAATGACCCAATTCCTAAAATCTCGTTTCAAAGAATTGTATTTTTCCGCTCTTATAATATCGCCCTCTTTGTTTGCTGTAAGTCTCAAAGTAATCAAAGCGATGATTAGAAGAAGTAGGCCAAATAATAAGTAGCCCCGAATAAAAGTATTATCAAAAAATGACTCTTCTTTCTTTGGAGTTAAATGCCCTCCGTTGTTATTATAATCTTTGTAAATTTCATCCAAACAAGCATCCAAACCCGCCATTACACCCTCTCCCCATTTACTTTGTTTAAAAAAAGGTTTCATTTTTTGATTGAAAATACTTGTTGTCAAAGCATCGGTCAAACAACCTTCCAAACCATAGCCTGTTCTTAGAAAACATTCGCGTGCCTGTGTCAATACGAGAATAATTAAGCCATTGTCCAAAGTTTTGTTACCCACTTTCCAATCATCAAAAAGTTCCATGGACAAATCTCTTGCCGAAGTAAAATCATCTCCTTTTATGACAACCACCGCTATCTGCACAGAGGTGGAATCATATAAGAGATTTATTTTTCTGTTTATTTCTTCAACGACAGAATTATCAAGTATGGAGTCTTGATTGTTTACCCAATTTGCCAAGCCTTGTTGTTTTGGGTTTTGTACATCCAAATAAGAAATCTGCCCATAACCTATTGTGGTTAAAAACAACAGATGTATAAGTAATAAAATTTTGAAAACACTCTTTTTTATAGCAATACTCATTATTTTACAAACACTTTTCTTATATCGCTTACTTTTGAATGCAAAGGTACAAATATTTTATTTACTAAAACAAAAAAAGCGAATAGCATTTTCCTATTCGCCAAAATTTATCATTAAATAAGTAAAAAACCAATATTTCTACCCCAAGTATGATTTTAAAATAGAACTCCTTGAAGTCTGTTTTAATCTTTTTATAGCCTTTTCTTTTATTTGCCTTACCCTTTCACGCGTCAAATCAAACTTTTCTCCTATTTCATCCAAAGTCATAGGAGTATAACCATCCAAACCAAAAAACATTCTTATTATATCTGCTTCCTTGTGTGAAAGCGTAGAAACTGCTCGGTTAATTTCTGTTTTTAGACTCTCATACATCAATTCACTCTCTGGCGTAACATTGTCCTCCGAACGCATAAAATCGTACATTGTATTGTCTTCGTCGTTAGCCAAAGGAGCATCCATTGACAAATGCTTGCCCGTGTGTCTCATACTTTCTTTTACCTCAGAGTCTGATATATCCAAAGTAGCAGCCACTTCCTCATAGTTTGGCGTACGCTCATACTCCTGCTCCAATTTGGCAAAGGTCTTGTTTATCTTATTCATGGAGCCTATTTTGTTCAAAGGCAAACGAACTATACGGCTTTGCTCAGCCAAGGCTTGAAGTATACTTTGACGTATCCACCAAACAGCGTATGAAATAAACTTAAAGCCACGAGTTTCATCAAAACGCTGTGCCGCCTTGATAAGTCCCACATTACCCTCATTAATAAGGTCAGGCAGAGACATACCTTGATTTTGATATTGCTTTGCAACAGAAACAACAAACCTTAAATTTGCTTTTGTAAGTTTGTCCAAAGCACGCTGGTCGCCTTGTTTGATTTTTTGTGCCAAAATCACCTCCTCATCAGGCGTAATCATTTCCAAACGACCTATCTCTTGCAGATACTTATCTAAAGATGTAATCTCTCTATTGGTTAATTGTTTAGATATTTTTAATTGTCTCATAATACAATATTCAGCAGTCTAATTTTCTTTTAACAAGATTACATACGTTAAAATCAAAAAAATGTTGCATAAAATATCAACTTTTTTTATTCAAAAGCGACTTTTTATCTCAAAAGCATCAAACTTCCTTTTTGAGTGTGCTTTTTATTCTTGCTATCTTTGTATGTAATAATGTAAACATACACTCCGCTCGGAGCCAAAGAACCTTTGACATACCCATCCCAGCCTTGACTTATATTTTTACAAGAAAAGACCTGCATACCGCCACGACTAAAAATTTTCATTTCAAAATCAGAAATTTGTTTTTCACTTTCAGGCTTAAATACGTTGTTTGTAGCCTCGCCCGGAGTGAAAGCGTTTGGAATAAATAACTCTCTTGCCTCAGGTACTTCTTCTTCGGGTATATCTATTTTTTTTGCAGGACCATCATTTACAAGAGGCAAATAAAGAGTATCATTGTTTTCTGTTTTTGTTTCTTGTGTAGGAAAAGAGGTTTTTTCCTCCTCTATATCCATAACGCTTTCTGACTCGTTTGTTGCCACCAAAGATTGAACCTCTGAAGTGTTTTCCACAACAGGCTCGTTTTCCGTTGGAACAATGGAAGTGGTATTATTGCTGGAAGGAAGGTATTTTTTTGTTATATTGTTTTCAAGTGAAATAATATTGGTGATAAGGGTTTCAAGTTTTGTATTTTGTTTTGCTATCTCACTATTGTTATTTTGAATAGCCGTATTTTGTCTCTTATTTGGTGCAAAAATCATATAAGCGACAGCAAACAAAATTATACCCATTCCAACCAAAGACAAGGTTTTGAAAGGGAAACTCTTTTTGTTTAATTGTTTTTCTATGTTGCTCCAAACTTTTTCGTCCGGTTGTTGTTCATAGTTATCAATTCTGTCTTTAAAATTATCCAAATTATCATTGGATGGTTTATAATATGTACTCATAATTTTTATTGTTTTTTCAATTGGTTTAAATAATTTTTCATTTTTATCTTTGCTCTCATATTTATAGACCTTATAGTAGAGGCGTTTCTTCCTGTGATTTTTTCCACTTCTTTATAAGAAAAGTCTTCCATTTCCAACATATTAAAGATTATTCTTTCGTGTTTTTTCAAAGAAAGCAATGCTTGCAACAATTCTTTGGTTGTGAATCTATCTGTATCAACATCAAAAACAAAATCTTTACACTCATCCGAAAATTTTTCTATATCCTGTGTAGCAAAAATCTTTTTCTTATTCTTAAACGAGTCTATTATATTGTTAATAAATACCTTTCTAACCCATGCTCCGAGGTTTGTTATGTTTTTGAAATATTTGGGCGAGGAAAATATCTTTATAAAGGTATCTTGCAACATATCCTCTGCATCCTCTTTGTTTGATAAATACCTAAGACATATAGCAAACATTTTGGAAGAGTACATATCGTACAAGGCTTTTTGATACTCCCTGTCTCCTCTAAAACAACCTTGAATAATATCCTCCTGAGTATATTTCATTTTATACTTTTATATAGGCTAAGACTTATTTTTTCGTATTCTGTTGCAAAAAATCAAAAAAAATTCTACGCTCTGATATAAACGATGCACTTGCTATTAAAATACTCTTCATTAGGAAAAATGTTTTTTATATCAAATATTTCATAATAACCATCATGGTCGGACATTTCCTCATAAGCATCTTCTCCTTTTAGGTAAAGTATTCCGTTTTTCAATTTGTTTATTGAATTTTTGTGTATTTTATTTTTTGCCAACAAGAGAAAATCGTGCATATTGGTAACGGCACGAGAAACTATAAAATCATATTTATTCTTAATATCTTTGCAATCTATTTGTTCTGCAACAACATTTGTCAGTTCTAATTCTTGCGTTATGGCATTTACAACTTTTATTTTCTTTGCCGTCCTGTCTATTAAATGAAATGAAGTTTCTGGAAAAAGTATTGCCAAAGGTATGCCCGGGAAACCTCCTCCCGTACCCAAGTCCAATATTTTTGTACCTGCAACAAAGGGACACACTTTTCCTATTGACAAAGAATGAAGTATATGATGAGAAAACAAATTGCCTATATCCTTACGAGAGATAACGTTTATTTTTTCATTCCACGACTCATAGAGCGAGGGCAATCTCAAAAACTGCTCTTTTTGTTTATCAGTCAAAAAAGAAAAAAAACGCTCTAAACACTTTATACTCTCTTCTTTCATAAAAACAGATTTTTTTCATTTGTTGCACTACAGACATCAAAAAAGGTCAAAGACTTGTAAGTCTCCAACCTACTCTTTTTCTTTAAACTTGGCGGAGAGTGAGGGATTCGAACCCCCGGAGGTGTTACCCTCAACGGTTTTCAAGACCGCCGCTATCGACCACTCAGCCAACTCTCCGTATGCAAAAGTAGTGTAATTTTTATCTCTGACAAATTTTTTACTGCTTTTTTTTCAAAAAGATAAAACGATTTTTGCCGAAAATATCTTGTTTTAATTCTTTAATATATTCTGTTTCAGAGAAAAGACTGAGAGTTTGTAAGGATAAATTTTCATTGATTTCCAAGTATATTCTACCCTGTTTTTTTAGTCTTTTTTGAGCAAATTCTTTGATTTTTTGATAAAAAACGAGTGGATTTGCATCCTCTACGAATAAGGCTGTTTGTGGCTCATATTTTAAAACGTTGTTTTTCATTTCAATTTTTTCCCTTTCCATAATATAGGGAGGATTGGAAACAATAACATCAAAATCTTGTTGCGGAGTATCAAAATAGTCCAACAGATTTCCTTGCATAAAATGTATGTCCAAATTTAATTTTTCGCTGTTTTGTTTGGCTAAAAGTAGGGCTTGCGAAGAAATATCCATTGCGAAAACAGTGCTTTTGGGCAAATTGTTTTTGAGCGATAAGGCTATGCAACCACTACCTGTACATAGGTCTATGATATTTATGTTTGCGTTTTGTTTTTCCAAAGCAACAATATATTGACACAACTCTTCGGTTTCGGGTCGAGGAATCAGTACATTTTCATTTATATCCAAACAAAGATTATAGAAATAAGATTTTTTAAGAATTTGTTGTATTGGTTTTTCCTTTTTGAGTTGCTCTGTTGCAAGTACTATATTAAGCAATTCGGATTCGTTTATTGTCTCTTTTGGAAAAGCCAAAAGGTGAGCAGAATTTAACCTGCAATATTCTTCAAATAAAATATTGGTCAAAGATTTTATTTCATTATAAGAATACTTACTTTTCAATTCCGAAAAAATATAATTTTTTATATCTGCTATTGAGTTTGATTTTGTCTTCATTTCCCTATCATATTGTAACCATCAGCGCAAAATTACAACAAATACTTTTCATACATAACAATTAAGTTTTAACAAGTTACTATTCCATAAGTTAATTTGCAACAACCTTAACATAACACTAACTCCTCCAAAGTTATTACAATCTATACCACACCATAAAAAGCAAGAAAAAGTAATGGCTTTGCCCTTATAAAACACCCAACGACTGCAGCTTTGCCCTACGAAAACCCTATGGATGCGTTTACTGATTATCAATAAGTTACAAAATAAATTTTTGCACGTGTTTGGTCAGGTCTAAAATTCTTCGTAACTTTGCATAGAGAAATACCCCTATCACAAAAATTCCAATTTTCATCCTTATAACTACTTGATAATCAATAAAAACGAAACGGCGTTTTATTTTATCGAAACGCCGTTTCGTCGAAATGAATCG
>CAZITO010000017.1:0-28744 GCA_964542225.1 uncultured Bacteroidaceae bacterium
TGAAACGCCGATTCATTTCGACGAATCGGCGTTTCGATAAAATAAAACGCCGTTTCGTTTTTACTGATTATCAAGCAGTTATAAGGATGAAAATTGGGATTTTTGTGTTAGGGGTATTTCTCTATGCAAAGTTACGAAGATTCTACGACCTGACCAAACGCGTGCAAAAATTTATTTTGTAACTTATTGATTTTCAGTAAACCGATTTTTTTGTTTTTCTTTTGCTTTTTTATGGGTTAGCATAGGTTGTAATAGTTTTTGATGAGTTAGCATAAACAAAGTCTGTAAAAAACTTTGCGAGTGCTTTGTTTGGAGAAGTTATTGCAGTATATAATTAAGTTATTGGGGCAACCCAATTATGATTTGCAAAAAAATAACTAACTTTGCAACCTGAATATAGGAGAAAGTAAAAACAAAATTCTATGGCACTTTTTTTTGAACATAAACGACCGCGACAATTTGAATATCAACCACGATTTTATGACCCCAAAAAAGAACGTTTGGAGCAATTGAAAGCAAAATATGGAGAACAGCAAGGGGAAACTTTTAACAGAAGAATAAATTTTCGTGCTGCTTTGAAAGAAAAACAAGACGAAAAAATAGGTTCCAAAGTACCTATTTCAAAAATTGTGGTTTATGCCTGCATTGTGGTTATTTTGTTGTATGTAATACTGGAATTTTTGGCAAGATGGCAATAAACGTGCTTCCAACCATAATAGCCAATCAAATAGCTGCAGGTGAGGTTGTTTCACGTCCTGCAAGCGTGGTTAAGGAATTGATGGAGAACTCCATAGATGCAGGAGCAACAGAGATAAAACTTATAGTAAAGGACGCAGGAAGAAGTCTTGTAGAGGTTATTGACAACGGGGGAGGTATGGACGAGGAGGATTGTGAAAAATGTTTCTTGCCACATGCTACCTCAAAAATAAAGACAAGCGAAGATTTGCACAAATTGACCACCATGGGTTTTAGAGGCGAAGCCCTGTCCTCCATAGCTTCAATTGCCTTAGTGGAATTGAAAAGCAGACAGGAAAACAAGGAGTTGGGTACCTTGATAGATATAGAGGGCGGAGTAATAAAGAAAAAAGAGCCGACACTATGTCCTAAGGGTACTGATATTAAGGTAAAAAGCATTTTTTTTAACACCCCGGCAAGACGCAATTTTTTGAAAAGTGACAGTGTTGAAAATTCTCACATTGCGGATGCTTTTATAAGAATTGCTTTGACATATAATGAGGTTGCCTTTTCTTATTACAACAATGATAAACTTATTTATAAATTAGATAAAGCAAACGCAAAAAAAAGAATAACGGATATTTTTGGTAATAGTTTTAAAAGTAAATTATTAAATATTGACCAAGAAGTTGATATAGTGAAAATTCACGGCTTTATATCAAGTTTGGATTTAAGCAGAAAAAACAAAAATGAGGAATACTTTTTTGTAAATAATCGTTTTATGAAAAACAATTATTTGGCAAACGCAGTGGAAAGAGCCTATAACGGTCTTTTACCGGAAAAAAACTTTCCCGTATTCTTTATTTCCTTGCAGGTAAATCCCAAAGACATAGACGTAAATATTCACCCGACGAAGACGGAAATAAAATTTTTGGACGACAAAATAATATATACCCTACTCTATTCGGCTGTACGTAAAGCACTTGGGCAAAATACTTTTGATAACTTGGACTTTGAAAAGAAAGATATTGTATTTCCTGCCATGAATAAGGGCAATGTATTTCAGCCTCATGTAAAATACGACTCCTCTTACAACCCCTTTGCAAACGGAATAAGCAACACTGAATTTTATTGCTCTGATAGTAATAACAATTTGGAACAAACACAAATATCGTTTTCAAATAAAGGAATAGATTATGAAGAAAGTCCGAGTAATAATCAAACTTATACACCTTTCCAAATTCAAAAAAAATACATAGTAAGCAAAATGCACGAAAGCATAATAATAATAGACCAGCATCGTGCTTCCAAAAATATTATTTTTCATAGGTTGCTCAACAAAGAAAACACTCAGGTATCATCCCAAAAATTGATTCTTCCTTATAATTACAAGTGTGATTTAAGAGATTTTGAACTCATAAAATCCGCTCAAAGTCAAATAACAGATATGGGGTTTGAAATAGAGGAAAACGAAGACAAAACATGGAATATTTTGGCAGTACCTTTCAATCTATCTATAGATAAAGCAATCTCATTAATAGAAGATTACATAAATAAATTACACAATAACTTTATCTTAAAGGAAGAGGAAAAAAATTTGGAATTGATGAATATTGCTGAAAAATTAGCCATACCTTACGGAACATATCTTTCTGAAAATGAAATAATGAAACTTTTAGCGGAATTATTCAAACTTTCCTCTTTGGAACAACTTCCCAACGGAGAAAAAGTATTGTTGAAAATAGACAAAGATTTTTGCGACAATATTTTTAACTTCAAAATCTAAAAAAATATTTAACTTTGCAAATCAAATAACAAATTATAGATAATATGAAAAAACAAGACTTTGTTTTTATATTTTGCGTAGCAATTTTTGTGGCTTTGTTTATTGTGGTTGAGCCTTTGAATGAATGGTTTCTTTCTTGGTCGGCTGCTAAGGATTGGAGAGCGTTTGTATTGGCTTTTCTCAAATTTGGTGTACTTGCCACAATGGGAGAATGTATAGGCTTGAGAATTACACAAGGAGTTTATAATAAAAAAGGATTTGGCGTTTTGCCTCGTGCTTTGGTTTGGGGTGTTTTGGGACTTTGCATAAGTATTGCAATGGGTATTTTTGCCTCCGGTAGTTTTGGCTTTTTGAATCAATGCGGACTACATATAGAGCCTCAAACTCTTGCCGAACAGTGCTTTGGTACAAGATTGTTATACGCTTTCACTGTGTCGGTTTTGATGAATACTTTTTTTGCTCCTGTTTTTATGACCGTGCATAAAATCACCGATACACATATAACCAATACGGGCGGTACGCTTAAAGGTTTCTTTACCCCCATACCTGCAAAAAAAATAATTTGTGAAATGGATTGGGGAAGACAATGGAGTTTTGTATTTATGAAAACCATACCTTTCTTTTGGTATCCTGCGCATACATTGACCTTTATGCTACCTGGCGAGTATAGGGTGCTTTGTGCTGCTTTGCTCGGAGTGGCTTTGGGAATAATTCTTTCATTGGCAAACTTAAAAAAGAAATAAGGGAAGTATATTATTGATTTGGTTATAGTTGTTAAAGTTAATTAAAGTTTTTTTTAATGGAATACAAGGCAATAAAGGGAACAAGGGATTTTACACCTTTGCAAATGCAGAAACGCAATTATATTTTTGACACAATAAAAAAAGTTTATCTTTCTCATGGCTTTTTGCAAATAGAAACTCCTGCAATGGAGTCACTCAATACTCTTATGGGAAAATATGGAGATGAAGGCGATAAACTTTTGTTTAAAATACTCAATTCTGGTGAGTTTCTGAAAAAAGAGGAACTGAATGACTTTTCAGATTTAATCAATTCTTCTTCCATTAACAAGGCTACCAAAATGCTTTGTGAAAAGGGGTTAAGGTATGACCTTACAGTGCCTTTTGCCCGCTTTGTAGTCAATCACAGAAACGAAATAACTTTTCCATTTAAACGCTTTCAAATACAACCTGTTTGGAGAGCGGACAGACCTCAAAAAGGGAGATATAGAGAATTTTATCAATGCGATGCCGATATAATAGGCTCTGATTCTTTATTGAATGAGGTGGAACTTATTCAGATAATAGACGAAGTTTTTTCTTTGTTTGGTTTGGAAATAAGCATAAAATTGAATAACAGAAAGATTTTGGCAGCCTTTGCTCAGGTGATTGGCAAAGAAAATTGTTTGACCGACCTTACCGTAGCAATAGATAAATTAGACAAAGTGGGTATGGACAACGTCATTAAAGAATTGCAAGACAAAGGATTTACAACGGAGGATTGCAACAAAATTTTGCCTATTCTTAATATCAAAGGCTCTAATGAGGAAAAACTTTTGTCTCTGCAAAATATTATCGGACAAACAGATATAGGAAAAAAGGGCTTGGAAGAAATCAATTACATACTGCAAAAGACAAAAGTTGCGGGTATTAAAAACTTGGAGTTGGATATTACCTTGGCTCGTGGTTTAAATTATTATACAGGTGCTATTTTTGAAGTAAAGGCTCTTGATATGAATATGGGAAGCATAACGGGAGGAGGCAGGTATGACAACCTTACAGGAATATTTGGTATGCCCGATGTTTCCGGCGTGGGCATATCATTCGGAGCAGACAGAATTTATGATTGTTTAGAGAAAAAAAATCTGTTTCCCAACAATATAGAAAATTCAACTCAAGTACTTTTTATCAATTTCGGAGAAAAAGAAAGCGATGCTTGCATAAGTTTGGCAGACAGGTTGAGAAAAAAAGAAATCTTTTGCGAAATATACCCCGAAAGTGCAAAACTAAAAAAGCAAATGAAATACGCCAATGATAGAAAATTTCCTTTTGTAGTACTTATAGGAGAAGAAGAGTTAAAAAATTCCACTTGCGTGATAAAGAATATGGCAATAGGAGAGCAAAAAACGATAAATATAAGTGAATTAGAAAGTTTTTTGTCTTAGTTTTTTGTTTTTGCTTTGCAGTTATCACAAATACCACAATCATTGATATTTTCGGAAAAGTATTTCAATATATATTTCCAACGGCAGGTCTTTATATTCAGAAAGTTAAGCATATACTCGGCTCTGAACAAGTTTGCTTTCTTTGCTAAGAAGTATAATTCCTGCGAAAAAAGATGAGAATTTTTATAAGGTCTGTCTTGTAAAAAAGTAATATAATCACCTTTTAATTTTTCTTTGTAAGTTATTATATTATACTTCATTAAAATTTTTAAGTCCTTTATTACTTGAGAAGTTGGAACTCTGCCGCTTTCAGCCATTTGAGTTTCGTTGATTCTTACAAAATCATGGTGTATTTCCGGGTAAAGTCTTAACAAATAGTCTATAATATAATAGTATTGGTCGTATTCGTTTAAAAACTTGTTTAATTCCCTGTTTTCCACTATTATTTTTAATTCCGATGTAGGCAATTCATTATTGGATAGTTTTATCCAACCCTCATTCTCCAAAATATTTAAAGAATTGATAACCACAGGCAATGAATACTTTGTCTTAACCATTAAATCATCTATATCCAAAGGAAATTCCTCCCCTTGACCACTACCCACAGCCAATTGAAACTTGTTGCAAAGAAGTTGGTATATATTTGAAATTATATCGGTGGAGGGATAAGCGTTTTGAGTAATAATCTTGTGAGTATGAATATCTTGTTGGTTATAAAGCAATATACTGTAAGCCTTTTTGCCATCTCGTCCTGCCCTACCCAATTCTTGATAATATCTTTCCATTGATTGAGGTATATCTGTGTGAATTACATACCTTACATCCGCTTTATCTATACCCATACCAAAAGCAGAAGTCGCCACTATCAGTTGCAGTTCGCCCTTTAACCATTCATTTTGAGTTTGAACCCTTTCGTATTGAGTCAAATGAGCATGATAAGGCTTAACCGATAGTTTATAATATTCTTTTAAAGCATTGGCAATTAAAATAGTATCTATTCTTTTATTACAATAAACAATACCAGTTCCTTTCAAATGCTGTACAACCAAGGCTATTTTGTCCACTTTGTTGGTTGTTTCTGTTACTTTTATGTGTATATTGTTTCTATAGGAAGAAGAGGTAGAAATATAATAATCAGAATATTGTGAAAAATGCAGAGTTTTAATTATATCTTCTTTTACTTTATCGGTTGCCGAGGCAGTGAGAGCCAAAACAGGCACTTCAGGTCGTAAATCTTTAAGCAAACCGAGTTTCAAATAAGACGGACGAAACCTATATCCCCATTGAGAAATACAATGAGCCTCATCAACAACAAATAAATTGATTTTTAAGTTTTTTAAATGATAATGAAATTGTTTGTCTGTGATTCTTTCCGCTGCAACAAAGAGAAATTTTGCCCTATGATTATAACATTGATTTATTGCACTCTCATTTTTCTCATTGGTTTGCAAACTATTTATGGTAACCGCTTTTATACCAACTCGTTCCAAAGCATCCATTTGGTCTTTTATAAGAGAAAGCAAAGGCTCTATTACCACACAGATTCCTGTTTTCATCAAAGCCGGTACTTGGTAGGCTATGCTCTTGCCTCCACCCGTTGGCATAATACCCAAAGTATCCTTTCCACTAATAATTGAGGATATAATCTCTTCCTGTTTCAGACGGAAAGAGTTATATCCCCAGTACTTTTGTAAAACTTCTATAGGTGTAAGCACTTAAATAAAGGAAATTTAAGAATTGACAGCCATAGTCAAAGCCTCCATAACAGCCTCCGACATAGTTGGGTGAGGATGTACTGCGTCTATCAATTGTTGAGCATTTAAACCGTTTTCCCTTGCTACAACAATTTCCTCTATCATTTCAGTAACATTATCACCTACCATACTACATCCCAATATTTTATTATCTTTTGCATCAAGTACAACTTTAACAAAACCATCTCTGTTGCCTGCTGCCGTTGCCTTACCCGAGGCCATAAACATAAATTTGCCTACTTTCACCTCAAAGCCTTGTTCTTTTGCCTTATCCTCTGTCAAACCGACAGAAGCGATTTCAGGTGTTGTATAAGTACAACCCGGTATATTAAAATAAGATACAGGTTTTACTTCAAGTTGTTTTATATGTTTGATACAAACCTCTGCCTCTTTGCTTGCCACATGTGCAAGAGCAGGACCATGTACTATGTCTCCTATGGCATAAACACCTTTTACATTAGTTTCATACCATTCATTTACAATTACTTTACCTCTTTCTGTCGGTATTTGTAGATTTTCCAAACCAAGCCCTTCAAGGTTTGTCTCCACACCAACAGCAGAAAGCACCACATCACAAGTTATCTCTTCGGTTTTCTTTCCACTTAAAGTAACTTTGCATTTATTATCTATAACTTCCACTTTATCAACAGAAGTAGAAGTATAAACTTTCATACCATTTTTTTTGAAAACTCTCTGCAAAGTGGAAGCGACTTCTTTGTCTTCATTTGGTACTATTGTAGGCATAAACTCCACAAGAATAACCTGAGTACCTATTGTTTGATAAAAATGAGCAAACTCGCTACCTATGGCTCCACTACCCACAACAACCATTGTCTCAGGCTGTTTGTCCAAAGTCATAGCCTCTCTGTAACCAATTACATATTTGCCATCTTGTGGTAAATTTGGCAATTGTTTGGAGTGTGCTCCCGTTGCAAGTATTATATGCTCTGCTTCTATAATTTGTTCTCCCTCTTGAGTCTCTACTTTTATGGATTTGTCTTTGGTGAGAGAGCCTTTGCCAAAAATAACATCCACATTATGTTTTTTCATCAAAAACTCAACTCCTTTATTCATCATATCTGCTACATTGCGTGAGCGTTCTACTATTTTACTAAAATTAGGCTTTACAATACCTTCTATTTCAACACCATAGTCCGCTCCTTTTATGGCATAATGATAGGCTTGAGCAGATTTTAAAAGCGCCTTGGTCGGAATGCATCCCCAATTCAAACATATACCTCCCAGTCTCTCTCTTTCAATCAAAGCAACCTTAAATCCCAATTGTGCGGCTTTTTCTGCAGCAACATAACCGCCGGGTCCTGCACCTATTATTGCTATATCATATCTCATATTCTATAAAGTATTTTATTATTAAAAGTTTATTTATACAAAATTACAATAATTTCTATAACATAAGAAATTTTACCCTTCTAAAAGTTTTTTATCAAATGTTTGCTTGAAAACTCCATACTCAAACCAAAGGAGAGACTTAAATTATTTGTTTCCTCTGCAATATTGGTTTTCTTGTCCAACTTGTAATAAAAATCGGTAAAAAACTTAATACCCATATTGTTAAAATCATATAAAGAATAAGAAAAACTTGCATTAAGTAATTGATTTTTTGGATAATATTCACCTTGATTGCGTTGAGCAAGATTGGAAAAGAAAGGCACGCCATAAAAACTTATCATATCCTCTGAGTAGTAGTAGCCAAAGCGGGCTTTGTATCGCTTGCCCACAAGAGAAAAGTTTGCAAATAAACCATTACCTGCCTTGAAAAACCAAGTATCATTTTTTAAACTTTTGCTATATACCCAATCAAAAGAAAAAGCAATTTGTTCTATATTCTTATCATTAAAATTGAAAGCATACCCCAAACCAAAGCCTCCATTAATCCAGTGGTCTAAAGGCAACGAAGTCAAGGTATCCAATTCTCCTCCATGGTGTTGCCACATAAAAGCATAATTAAAAAACAGAACTTGTTTTTTGTTCTTCCCCGTGTTTAAATTACCGGAAATACCAAGCAAAAAACATTCTCTGTCTATATCGTTTATATAGTTAAAGTTTTGCCAATTAAGCCAAATATCATTATTCCAAAAGGTTGAATTGTGTTTTAATTGCAAGCCTTCCTCATAGTCCATGGCAAAATTTAACTCAGGGTTCCATAAAGCCACATTTAACAAATGAGCGTCTTGTTTGTCTATATTTCCAATTGTAAACAAAGTTTGCTCGCTTATCCTCCAATCAAAACGCAAATAAGGCAAAAAGTGTAACAAATTTTGTTTGTTTTTGCTTTGGTCATATTGAGGAATGAGAGTATAGTTGTACAAAGGATAATCATTTGCTCCCCAATATTTTAAGGCACTAACCCCCAAATAAAACTTCACCTTGTCCGTTAAAGTATAAGAAAGTTTTGGAGTTAGTCTTATTCCTCCTAAAGTATAACCATAGGCAATGTGTCTTTTAAATTCATTATTAGTAAAATAACCCTGATATTCTGTTTCCAAATTAAGAACTTTTTCCTTTTGGTTTCCCAATTGAGCAAAGCCAATAAAAGACAAGAAAATCAACAAAATAGTAGCAAGTATTTTTTTTATCATCGGCAAAATTATTCTACAAAATTCATTATTGTTGAAAACGCAAGTTTTAAAAATTTATTGTAACTGCAAAACAATAACAAAACGATAAAAGAAAAGTTATTTTGATAAGTATTGTAATTTTCTATTTTTTTCAACGTTATAATTTTCCAATTTGTTTTATCTAAAAAAATAAACAATGTGTATAAATAATTTTACTCAAAAGTGAGTATTGTAATACGTAAATAATGATAGTAATTTTGCAAATTATAAAAATAAGAGTAGAATGTTATTGTCCGAACTTAAAATAGGAGAAAAAGCCATTATCGTTAAAATTAAAGGCTATGGTGCTTTCAGAAAAAGAATCATGGAAATGGGCTTTATCAAAGGTACAGAGGTAGAGGTAGTACTCAATGCTCCTTTGAAAGACCCTATTAAGTATAGGATAATGAATTTTGAGGTTTCCTTAAGAAAAAAAGATGCTGAAAATATAGAGGTTGTTTCCTTGCAAGAAACGGAGTATGAATTAAGAAAAGAAAACTACAACAATCCAAATATAGAAAACAAAAGATTTAAAACAGACACCACAAACGGCGGAGAGGAGATAATAAATTTGGCAGAAAAAAAGTCAAAAATTATCAATGTAGCCTTGGTTGGTAACCCTAATTGCGGAAAGACCTCTATTTTTAACATAGCAGCCAACGCTCATGAACATGTGGGTAATTATAGCGGTGTAACCGTAGATGAGAAAAAAGGCGAGTTTGAGTACGAGGGTTATACTTTTTTGCTTACGGATTTGCCTGGAACTTATTCTTTGAGTGCCTATTCGCCTGAGGAACTTTATGTAAGACAACATATAACTCAAAAAAAACCCGATGTTATTCTCAATGTTTTGGACTCTTCAAACATAGAGCGTAATCTTTATCTGACTATGCAACTGATAGATATGGATTTAAAATTGGTTTTGGCTCTTAATATGTTTGACGAACTCAAAAAAAATGGTGATGATTTGGACTATAATCAATTAGGCAAATTACTCGGTTGTCCTTGTCTTCCCACTTCGGCAAGAACAGGAAAAGGGGTAAGAGAATTGTTTTCAAAAATCATAGAAGTTTATGAGGATAGGGATACTCTCTCTCATCACATACATGTCAATCACGGTGAAGAGATTGAAAAACAAATAAAGTTATTGCGAACCTCTATAAGAGAGCATGGTTATACGAGTGAAATGTCCTCTCGTTTTTTTGCCATAAAACTTTTGGAAAACGATGCTCAAATGGAGCAAGAGGTAAAAAAGTTGGACAAAGACAGGGATATTTTAGACCAAAGAAATAAAATAAGAGATGCTTTTCAAAACAATTTTAAAAACACTTTGGAGGACGCAATAACAGATGCCAAATATGGATTTATCAGAGGTGCCTTAAAAGAAGTATATCACAAGTCCAAAGAAAAAAATATAAACAAAATAACAGAACAAATAGATGCCGCAGTTACAAATAAATATCTTGGTTTTCCGTTGTTTGTGTTGTTTATGTTCGTTACTTTTTTCTTTACTTTCTTTATAGGAAAATACCCTATGGACTGGATAGATTCCCTTTTTGGATGGGTAGGAGATGTGATAAGCAACAATATGGCAGAGGGACCTTTTAAAGATTTGTTGGTTGACGGCATTGTAGGAGGAGTTGGAAGTGTGATTGTGTTTTTGCCTAATATTCTTATACTTTATCTTTTTATTTCCTTTATGGAGGATAGTGGTTATATGGCACGAGCCGCTTTTATAATGGACAAACTTATGCATAAAATGGGGTTGCACGGCAAAAGTTTTATACCTATGATTATGGGCTTTGGCTGCAATGTTCCCGCCATTATGGCAACTCGTACCATAGAGGATAGAAAGTCTCGTTTGATAACAATGCTTATAATTCCTTTGATGTCCTGCTCTGCAAGAATCCCTATTTACCTCATACTCATAGGAGCGTTTTTCCCTTCTCACGCAGCACTTATATTATTGTTATTATACTTGCTCGGTTTGATATTGGCGGTTTTGATGGCCAAGATATTCAGCAAATTTGTCGTTAAGGGCGAGAGCACTCCTTTTGTTATGGAATTACCTCCTTACAGATGGCCAACAGCTAAGGCCATATTGCGTCATACTTGGGAGAAAGGCAAGCAGTATGTAAAAAAAATGGCAACCATAATTCTTTTTGCCTCCATACTTGTCTGGGCTTTGGGGTATTATCCAAATCACAACTCTTTTAACTCCCCAAAAGAGCAGATGGAAAATTCATACCTTGGCAAAATAGGAAAAACCATAGAGCCGGTAATGAAGCCTTGCGGTTTTGAATGGAAACAAAGTATATCGTTGCTCAGCGGTGCTTTTGCAAAAGAAATAGTAGCCTCTACCATGGGCGTGCTTTATGGTTCTGAGCAAGAAGGCGAGGAGTTGAGTCAAGCCGATGTAAACGAAAATAATAGCGAGTTAAGAATTTCAAAAATAATTCATAACAATATGACTCCGCTTTCTGCTTTCTCCATGCTGATTTTTGTCCTGCTTTATATGCCTTGTCTTGCTACTGTTGCCGTTATCAAAGGAGAAAGCGGAAAATGGAAATGGGCAGTTTTTACGCTTTGTTATACTGTGTTGTTGGCTTGGATTTGTTCTACGTTGGTTTATCAAATAGGAAGTTTAATTGTATGATACAAAATATTTTAGTTATATTAACAATAGCGGTTGCAGCATTGTTTTTCTTAAAAAAAATGTTTTTCCCTTCTAAGAAAAAGAAAGGAAAAACATGTTGTGAGAATTGCAACTCCTGTCCTAATTGTCATTGATATAAACAAAGAAACAGGTTTTTACCTGTGGTTATTATAATTGTTCCTTAAATACTTTGAAGTAGGCTTGTCGTGAAGACAATCACCTACTTTTTTTTATCCAACAAGCACAAAAATATTTTATAATGCCTTTGCCCCTTAACCTATTACAACTCACAATAACCTATGCTAACTCATAAAAAATAATGGCATCGCCCCTACGAAAACAGACTGCGCCTGAGCCGAAAAATATTTTTTCGGGAAATTTAATTAATGGGTACTAAAAAGTCAAAAATTAGGGTGCTACTATTGATAATCAAAGAGTTAACCTTTTCGAAGGGTGAAAAAATGGCTTAAAATCAGCCTGTGGCTGTGGTTTTCAGCGTTTTCGAGCGATTTTTTGAGGAAAAATTTTTTTCTTAGCCCGTTTCACAAAAATGAATCGGCGATTCATTTCGACGAATCGGCGTTTCGATAAAATGAAACGCCGTTTCGTTTTTACTGATTATCAAGTAGTTACAAGGGTAAAAATTGGGAATTTTGTGATAGGGGTATTTCTCTATGCAAAGTTACGAAGATTCTCTGACCTGACCAAACGCGTGCAAAAATTTATTTTGTAACTTATTGATTTTCAGTAAACCATTTTTTTTTACTTTTCTTTGTTTTTTTATGGGTTAGCATAAGTTAAGATAAGGGGCAAAGCCATTAATTTTTACCTCTTTTTGATTGGTTATAATGGGATATTATGAATTATGATAAGTTGGCATAGAAAAGCGTTATTTTTTATAAATCCTCTTGTGAAGGCTGTGATTTCAAGTAATACAATGTATTGTGACAACGTTCAAAAAAAGTACGTTTTGCCAAAGTGCTTACTTCTTCTTTTTTTACACTATCATATATTTGCCTATCTTTATTTATATTTTCCAACATACCTAAATGGTCATAATAGGCAAGATTCATCGCTTTGTCCAAAATTTTTATATTATTGAACTCTGTGTTGACAAGATTTTTGTTTTTTACTTTTTGAAATTCTCTGTCACTTATTGGTTCTGTGGATATTTCTTTTAATGTTTTCCAAATGAGTTCTTCTCCTTTTTTTACATCGGTTTCATCTGCCAACTTGCCAATAATTACAAACAATCCCTCATCATCATCGCCACTAATCACGGCGTCCACCTCCGTAAAGGCATGTGTTTGTTGTACCAAATAACTATACATTCTGCTGCTTGTACCATTGGACAACAAATCGCTCAAAAGGTCAAACCTATAAAATTCCTCGCTCTTTCTACAACTCATTGGAAAAGTAATCATTATAATGGAAGAAGGTACATTTCTATATATGGTTTTTTCTCTATTGTGGGTTTGTAAAGGTTCTTTTTGATATGAGGTTTTCTCAAAAATTTGAGAAGGGAAAGAAAAAATATTTTTCACCATATCAACAACCTTTTCTACCTCTACCCTGCCCGATATACTAAGCACCGCATTATTTGGCTGATAATATGTGTCGTAAAATTTGCGCACTATGTCCAAATTTGCATTTTCTATGTGTGAAATATCTTTTCCTATGGTCAACCATTTGTATGGGTGTTGCTTATAAGACAATTCTCTCATTTCTTTATAAAGGTCGCCGTATGGTTGGTTGAGATAACGTTGTTTAAATTCTTCTATTACAACTTTTTTCTGCAATGCCAAATGTTGCTCATCTATAATAAGATTATTCATGCGGTCGGCTTCCATACACAAAACCGTTTCCAAAAATATATGAGGCACTGTGATATAAAAATTGGTTATATCATTATTGGTAAAAGCATTGCTTTCTCCTCCCATGGAAGTTATCGGCGAATCAAAATCTGGGAATGATTTACTGCCCGAAAACATTAAATGTTCAAACAAATGAGCAAATCCAGTATGATTTTCTTGCTCGTTTTTTGCTCCCACTTTATACAACATATTGACGGCAACAAGTTCGGTATTGTCATCGGGGTTGATTATCAACCTAAGTCCGTTATTGAGAGTTATATCCTTGTAATCTATCATTGTTTAACTTTTTTTAAAGAAAGGAATAAATTTTCTTATATACCAACGCTTTAAATCTTTTTTTGCTCTTGACCAAGAAAACATACTACGCGCCGAACGGGAAATATACAAACTTTTATTTTTTCTTCCATCCAGACGCTCCCGAGCATGCCCCTGAGTATAAGCATCCGCTATGGCAGCATTGAGTTCAAAACCTATTAAAACTATATAAGCATTGAGATATATCCAAAGTAAGAAAATAATCATTGCACCGATTGAACCATAAAGAGCATTGTAATGAGAAAAATGGATAATATACCAGTTAAAGCACTGCGAAAACAAAATAAACAAAGCCGTACCCAAACTTGCTCCTGCCGAAAAAAACTTATAGCCCTCCTTGTCCGCCGGTGCAACGTAATAAACCATAGCAAAAAGCAAATAAACCACAAAAACAATAATAACCCATTTCAACACTCTAAGAATGTAGTATTGTACAAAATTCTTAATAACATTGTTTGCAAACAAATAAAGCAACCAACGTTTTGCGAAAATAATAAGGGTCATACTTATGATAATACCAAAGGCTATGCCTACAACCAAACACACACTTATAAGCCTGCGTTTGAAAGCAGTACGTTTTTTCAAAGTATGATAGGAAGAATTTAGCGAGAGCAACAAAGCATTTACCCCCGAAGATGCTACAAATATGGAAGAAAAAAAACCTATGGTCATCAAACCTTTATGTTTGCGATTCATAAGGTCGGTAATTGTTGCCGAAATATAGTCGCCAACAGAATTGGGAGCAAACTCCCTAACCATTTCCAAAATTTTTTCTGTAAGATAGTCCAAATGCAAGAAGGGCAAAAGCGTTACAAAAAAAAGTATCAATGGAAACAATGAAAGAAAAAAATGAAAACTAACCGCAGCACTTCTTTGTTTTAAGGAGCCTTTGGTCAGCCCTTTGATAAAAAAGACCAAAACATCAAACACAGGCACTCTTTGAAAGCCCGGAATAATAAGCAGACGCAAATAATGAAGTAATTTTCTGACAGGTCGCCAGAAAATTAACTTCCTACAAAGTTGTTGCCACCTTTGTTTATTCATCCGCAACAAGACTTATATCCAAAGCAGAAATATGATGAGTCAAAGCACCTACAGAAATATAATCAACTCCGCTTTGAGCATAGGCTCTGATAGTATTTTTGTTGATACCGCCTGAGGCTTCTGTTTCATATTTGTTATCAATTATTTTAACCGCTTTTTTTAAGTCTTCCACAGAAAAATTATCCAACATTATCCTATCTACTTTTCCACACTGCAAAACCTCCTGCAACTCCTCAAAATTTCTTACCTCTATTTCTATTTTTAGATTTAAATTATTGTTTTGCAAGTATTCATTTGTTGTGTTGATAGCCTTAGCAATTCCACCGGCAAAATCAATGTGGTTATCTTTCAACATTATCATATCAAACAAACCAAACCTATGATTATAACCACCACCCACTTTAACCGCATACTTTTCCAACATACGCAAGGTTGGTGTTGTTTTTCTGGTGTCCAAAAGTTTGGCATGAGTGTGTTCTATTAAAGATACGTATTCTCTTGTTGTTGTGGCTATCCCCGAAAGCAACTGCATATAATTCAAAGCCGTCCTTTCACCCGTTAGTATGGTTTGAGCATTGCCTTGCATTTTTAGAATAATATCTCCCGCTTTTATAATATCTCCGTCCTTTTTATAAGAATCTATTTTAATGGAATGAGAGGTATCCAAAAGTTCAAAAACCATTGCAAAAATTTCCATACCACACAAAACACCTTCTTGTTTTGCCACAAGTTTTACTTTGTTGATTGTTTTGCCATCAACACAAGCAAGGGTTGAAAAATCCCCTTGCTGTATGTCCTCTTTAAGAGCAAATTCTATATGTTGCTTTACTAATTTAGTGTCCATATTTTATTTAGAAGTAATTATAAGTTTGCTTTGCCAATCTATATTTTTTCCTTTAATGGCAATCAAATAAGAACCACTTGCAAGAAAAGATAAATCCAAAGAATTTACTCCGTTATATAAGGTTATATTATCGGAATAAACCTTTGTGGCATTCATGGTGCTAATGTTAAGAGTTACATTTTGCACCTCAATGTTTTCTGTTATTATATTTATCTTACCATTGGAAGGATTTGGAGTAATGTGTATTTGTACATTATCTTTTACCTCCGATAGTGCAACATTGTTTACTTGAACAGTCCTTTCGCCCGACTCTGCTTGAGGACAAACTCCGCTTTGAACCACTGCTCTAAAAGTATATTCTCCTTCTGTTTGAGGAACATATTTTAAAGTTGTAAGAGATTGTGTGTTTTCTATGTCTTCCCAATCTATATAGAAAACAGAAGGCTCCTTAATTTGCCAAGACACAACCTCACCATTATAGGCTCTTAAATTGAGAACAATAGTATCCGCCACATTTACAGAGGATGAATTTGCAAAAACATTACCGCCGTTTGATGCAGGATGAATTTTTATTGTTACAACATTGCTGGTATCTATGGACAAGCCCGAAGTTACCACTCTTGCATAATAATGAGTACCTATCATATTGGTTGGACGCGGTTGATAATTTGCCCTATTATTGTGGACTCCCTCTTGGCAGTCCTCCCAAGCAATAAGGTTTGTGCTGTGTATCCACAAATAGTCATAATTGGAATTATTGCCACCCGTAGGTGTCTGTCCCGTAAGAACATCCGGATAGACATTACACAATTCTTGGTCTTCCGATATTACATTGTTGTATATGGAATAATACTTTGTGCTTATAGGAATAATTTCACCATAGGATGTACCATAAGAATTGGTTGCAAAAGCCCTTACATAGTATTGAGTCAATATAGGCAGGTTTTCTATTTCCACATCAAAACTATTGGTTGTAGCAGAAGATGTAACAATGGAATTTTCCAACGTTGGATTATTACTCAAAGAATAACAAACTCCTTTGGAAGTTATTTGAGAAAGACCATTGTCTGATATGGTAACATATACCTTTATCTTATTGTAATCCGATAGGGTTGCACTATCCGTGCTGACAATAGGCACTTGAGAAACGGCTTCTACTTTTATATTCTTTATGCTAACCTCTCCCGTATTGCTGATAGGCTCAAAAGCAAAGAAAGAATGTTTTGACGGGGAATAAGTATTTATTGCTATGGCTTCTCGCGTGGTTTGATAGGTTGAGTTTTCTATATGAATGGTTGAAATTTCCTGCCAAGAGGCATCAATTGAATTTTTAAACAAAACTTTTAAATCAAAACTTCCTCCATTTGATGTTTTGTAATCATAATTTAAAAATACGTTTTCCTTATGAGATAAATCAATCATAGGAGTTATAAGTTTGTTTGCAGAAACAAGGTTTTGTGCCGTATATTTGTAAGAAGAATCGGCAACCATTGTTGTCCAACCACCCTCATTTTTGAAGCACAAAGTATCCTCATCAGCAAGTATAGGGGTGTAAGGAAAACTCTTAATGGCTGAACAGATGGTGGTAAAAGTTTGAGTTGCTCCATAAGAAATCAAGGCTTGATTTTGTGCAAATGCTCTCAAATAATAAGTTGTGTTGGCTTCCAAACCTTCTATTTCAATTTGATAATTTCCTGCGGAAGCATCATTTGAAGCATAAACATCTCCACTCAAAATAGTTGGCTGACTATTTTCTGAGGAAACAACAAAACCTTTCCTTTGTAAAGAGGTAATACCTTCATCACTTACATCAGCTTTTGCAATAACAGAGTTGTCGGCAATTTCCTCTACTGATAAAGTAGTAACAGAAGGATAAGCCAAAATATTTTTATCAAAAATTCTTACATCATCCACATAAACACCTCCGGCATTGCACACCTTTCCTTCAAAAGCAATGTAAAGAGTAGTGCTTTTTACAGGCAAATCTATGGTATCCAAAGTCCAATTTGAAACACCCTCTTCGTAAGTTTTCAACAAATTCCAATTTGATGCAAGAGAAGTTTTATAATAAACTTTCAATACATCTTTTCTACCTCCCAATCTTTTGTTTTGATAAGCAAAAGAAATCGCAGGAGAGGAAAGATAAGCGATATTCAGAGGTAAGGAAATTAGTTTTAATTCTTGTGTATTAGATATGTTATCGTTATGAAAATAAGCGAACTTATCTCCTTGATAAGCAATTATTGTATTACTGTTATTATCCTCTGCTTGCGATACTATTTGCCAAACATTTGTAACAAAATTATCCGATAAAGTTAAACAAGAAGATTCCAAATCGTCATTTTCAAACGTTATTTCATAAGGAAAAACATTCACAACTTCACAAGGAGTTTTCACCTTAACAACCTCTCCATAGGAAACCTTATTGCTTGAAGTTTTTACAAAGGCTCTAACGTAATAATAAGTATTTGGTGTTAAACCTGTAATATTTCTTTCTATAAGGTTTGTTGTACTTACAGAGATAAGAGTATCATCGTTTATGGTAGGTGTTTCATTGCTTGTTGAATAACACACTCCTTTTTGAGTAACAATATTGGTTAAAGAACTTATCTGTGCTGAAACGACCAAAGTATCCCCTGCAAAATCCACCACTGTATTCTCTATTAAAGGATAATCCGTAGAATTCATAAAGGTGAATGAAATGTTTTTCGTTGTATTGTTTTCGGATATGTTATAAACAGGCTTATTGGTAGCAGTACCCGAATAAGTCAAACTATTAGGAGTTGTGACATCAGTAAAAGATGTTTTATTGTTGCTACCGGGAAAAGGATTGCTTGCATTAATAACATTTGTTGCAGTTACCACTCTATACCCTTCATGTCCGGGCGTACAGTTAACACAGTTGGAGGCAAGATTCCAAACAGTTTTATCTATATGATAAATAAGCATTCCGTGTCCGGGCAAATAGGAGTCAAAACCTCTTTGTTGTCTGTTTTCCAAAATAAAATATTCATCTGCCGTATTTACTATTTTATACGCCTTGTTTGCCTCGTCCAAAGGAGCAAGCGTATATGTTCCTTCTTGATTTAATTCAATAATGTCAACCACAGAATATCCGCTTATTTCTCTTTCTGTAGCAGACCACAAAGGAGGATAACCACTATTTCCATTATAATTTCCACTTGCCATTATATCCCATTGTGCCGGGTGAAAACTCTCTCCCGAATGAGAATCACTTTCGGTGTCGTAGAAATCGGGCAACCCCAAAACATGCGAAAACTCATGGCAAATAGTACCTATCATTAAAGGACCTGCACTATAATTCTCATTTCCTTCAAATTCAGAAGAACAGCCATAGTTATAAAAAGACACACCTCCGGCATAAACTCTCTCTCTCAAAACACTTCTATGAGGCCAAATTGTATTGTCGGCATTGCCAGCCGATTGCGCATAACCAGCGTATATAATATAAACACATTCCACCTCCTCATTGTCTGCACCGTTGGTAAAAGGAGTAAAATCCACTCCATCATAATCTGCGGCATAAATAGCCTCTTTTACAAGGTCTCTGACGTTAATATCTTTTATCGGGTATTGATAACCATTCCATTCATAAACAGTATCTTTGCCATAGTGGTCAAGATTATAATCTGCAGTATAAGGTCCAAGAACCGTAGCAGTAACATTCAAGGTATTGAAAGAAGAAGCCCAAAAATAATCATGCACACTGCCTCCATTACCATTAACCGAATAGCCTACTTGATTATAAAGAGCCTCAACATCTGCTCTTGGTGTAATAAATTGTTTATCGGCAAAGGACATAAGTATTACCAACATCTTATAATCACTTGCAGAAGAAGTTGAAGCAGATTTTTCTTTTATCTTCTTTTCAAAATCATAACGGGCTGCATTGTACTGACGCACCAAACTCAATTGCTCCTCTGAAAAGAAAAGATTTTTGTTTATAGAGGACAAAAATCGCAATTCCTCTTGTGTTCTTTCTCCTTCATTATGAGCAATTACAGAAGAAGGAATAATACCGCCTTGTTTGTCGGAAACAGCATAAACATAGTTTTGTTTGTTGTCTCTCAGCAAAGTATAACCATCCAAGGTACTTGCCCAAGACAATCTTTCATCACCTGAGAGTTTAATTGTTAAAGTGGTACCATCCGATTGTCCAACATTCACAGGCTTTGGCACCGATACCACAGCAAATACGGTTTGCAAAGAAACCAACATTGCTACCAACAGAACGGAAAAAAATCTTCTCATATCATTTATTTTTTTATTGTTATCAATTTATATAAGAATGCAAAGTTAATTTTTTTTATAATAAAAACAAAATTTTTTCTTACAACACACTCATAACTTATTTTCTAAACCATTTAAAAACTTCTTTCCACGTTATATTTTTACCATACATCAAAATACCTGTACGATATATTTTTGCCGCAAAATAAACAGACAACCAAATAGTAACCAAAAGTAAAACAATGGAAAGTATCAATTGCCAAACAGGAATACCAAAAGGCACTCTCACCAACATAATAACCGGAGAAGTAAAAGGAATGATACTCAACCACACTGCAACACTGCCCGTAGGATTATTAAAAACCATAGGCAAGCATATAATGGAAAATATCATAGGTATGGTTATAGGCAGAGTAAATTGAGAATTATCCGTATCATTGTCCAAAAGTGCTCCGGCCGCTCCAAACAAACTTGCATACAAGAAATAACCCAAAATAAAATAAACAACAAACATACTTATAATCAAAGTAAAATCTATGTTTTGAATGGTTTGCAAGGCTTGTTTTGTAAAGGTATTACCTTCTGAGGCAAAGTCCACAGCATCCACATTTACCACCCTTTGAGATAATTGTATTTCTTTTTGTTCTTGAGGCTTAAATATATCGGGTTGTGCTATGCTTACTCCACCTACCAAAACAAGAGTGAGTACTACCCAGAAAAATATTTGAGTAAGTCCCAAAAGAGCCACTGCTATTATTTTGCCAAACAACAAATAAACACTTTTAACACTTGAAGCCAACACCTCTACAATTCTACTCGTCTTCTCCTCCCCTACACTTCTCATTACCTGACCTCCAAAAAGGAATATAAAGAAGTAAATCACAAAAGCAAGTATTGAAGCCAAAATCATTTTTAACTCACTTTGCGAATCCTCTCCCGTACGTATATCTTTGGTATAAAAATCAATCTTTGGGTCATTGATTGTTTTTATATCCTCGTTGGTCATATCATAATTCACCTTAAGAACAGAATTCTTAAAAATCTCCTTTGTTTGAGTCTTAATATCGGTGTTTGCATCCAAACTCGGCTCATTATCAGCATAGAAAAGAAAACTTTTTATAGGCGGGTCATCATTTGTATTAGCCAATTCCAAAACTCCGTCACACTCTCCTTTTAACAACGATTTTTGAGATTCTTCTATATTATCGGAATAGGAAAAAATCAAATTCTCAGTGTTTTTAAATTTTCCTTTAAAAAAAGAAATGGTATCCCCTTCTATTATGGATTTTTCAATTTCATCCACCACTACAATATGATACCTTTCTGTCGTGGAATTTCTCAATAAAGAAGGCAAGACAACAAGCAAGGTCATAAGTATAGGACCCAAAATGGTCATTACAAAAAAAGACTTCTTTTTTACCTTAGAAAGATACTCTCTTTTTATGATTATCCAAAGTTTATTCATAATAGATTGGTTTTGATTTAGCGTTGTACATTGGTAATAAATATCTCATTCATTGTTGGTAATATCTCCCTGTAGGAAAGAACATCCATTTCTTGCAATATGGCAGAAAGCACATTGGCATTTTCTCCCTTTGGTATTTTTAGAACAGAGGTACAATACCCTTTTTCGTCTGTTTGTTTGGAAATCAAAGCCACATTGTTGGGCAACAATCTCTCTATATCGGAATTGGAAGTTATAAGTTCATATTCTCCCTTTTTGAAACTTTGTTTTATCTCGTCTACTTTGCCTTCCAATATATTTTTTGAGGAATTGATAAGTACAATGCTATCACATATTTCCTCAACCGACTCCATATTGTGAGTGGAAAAAATAACAGTTGCACCTTGTTTTTTCAAATTAAGAATTTCCCTTTTTAATAAATTGGCATTCAAAGGGTCAAAACCGCTAAAAGGTTCATCAAAAATCAAAAGTTTAGGCTCATGTATAATGGTGGTAATGAATTGTACTTTCTGTTGCATACCTTTGGACAATTCCTCCACTTTCTTATTCCACCAATCTTTTATATCAAACTTTTCAAACCAATAATCCATACGTTGTTTGGCTTGAGAACCTTTTAAGCCCTTCAATTCGGCAAGATACAACACAACTTCGGAAACTTTCATTTTTTTATACAAACCTCTTTCCTCGGGCAGATAACCAACCAATGAAATATGTTTTTCGGATAGTTTTTCATCATAAAAACAAATTTCGCCGCTATCGGGCATGGTTATTTGATTTATCATACGAATAAGCGTGGTTTTGCCTGCTCCGTTTGGTCCCAAAAGTCCGAATACTTCACCCTCAGGTACAGAAAAAGTAACATCATCTATTGCTTTCTTCTTTGCATAGGACTTTGTTACATTTTTTATTTCCAAAATATTAGTCATTATTTAAAGTCTTTTTTGATTACAAACTTCCCACTTTGTTTTTCTTTGATGAAAAAATAAATGCCTTCAGTTTTTTCACTCCATTTGCACCTATTATGGTTATACCCGTGTATTGTAACATTTTTGCCATTCCAAAAAGTACCACCCATAAAACACCCTTTACCTCTATATTCAAAGGTAAAGCCATTTGAACAAAAGAAAAAGCATAAAAAGGAATACACATTAGGAGAATAACCACTCCCGTGCGAAAAGAAAATCGCTTAAGAAAAGATTTTATTTTTGATAAAAAACATTTCATTCAAACAAAAACAAGCATATTCCTCCTTTATACGAAAATATCAAATTTGCGGGCAAACCATAACAAAATTAATTTCAAAGTATAGTTTCCCCGCAAAAACATCAAAATATTATGTACTACTTAGTTTCTTGTTTTATTCTCTCGGTAAGCATAGGAACTATTTTGTGTAAATCTCCTACTATACCAAGGTCGGCAAGTTGCATTATCGGAGCATATTTATCTTTATTTATGGCAACTATAAATTCACTTGATTCCATACCTGCAACGTGCTGAATAGCACCGGAAATACCACAAGCCAAATAAAGATTTGGTCTGACTGTTTTTCCTGTTTGTCCTACCTGACGTTCATGGTCTATAACACCGGCATCAACCATTGCTCTTGAAGAAGAAACCTCGCCTTTCAACACCTCAGCCAAAGCCTCCAATTTCTTAAATCCTTCTTTGTTGCCTACACCTCTACCACCGGAAACCAAAATCTTTGCCTCTGTAATATCTATGTTTGCTTCTTTCTTTACGGTTTCAAGCACCTTTACTTTGAATTTGTCTCTGTTGAAAGAAACTTTATAATCCAAAACCTCACCCTTGCGGTTGCTATCTTTTGCCATACGTTGCATAACTCCCGGACGCACGGTACTCATCTGTGGTCTGTGGTTTGGACAAACAATGGTTGCCATAAGATTACCTCCGAAAGCAGGACGTGTAGACCACAATTCTTTGTCTTCCTCGTTTATTTCCAATTTAGTACAATCGGCGGTAAGACCTGTGGTTACTCTTGCTGAAACTCTTGGTCCCAAATCTCTTCCTATTGTTGTAGAACCTATCAAAACTATTGAAGGCTTTTGCTCATTAATCATTTGTGTAATGGCTTGAGTATAAGGCTCAGTAGTATATACAGCCAAAGACTCGTCTTCAACCAAAAGCACTTTGTCGGCTCCGTAAGAAATCAATTCCTGTGCCTGATTTTTTATATTGTGACCAAGAAACATTGCATAAACTTCCTGTCCCAAATCATCAGCCAACTCTCTTGCCTTACCCAAAAGTTCCAAACCTACATTTTGTATTTTACCTTCTCTTTGCTCAACAAATACAAAAATATTCTTATATTCTTCTTTATTCATCTCCATCGGTTTTTATAAAAACACTAAATTATGTGTTTTTCTTTAAGTTTATTAACTATTATATTTACAGCCTCCTCTGCTTCTACATCAAATACTTCACCTTGTCCTTTTACTGCTTTGGCAAAAGATTTCTTAACGTTTGTTGGAGACCCCTTCTTTCCAAGTTTCTCTTCTTCCACCTTGATATTGTCTACGGTCCAAGTCTCTATTTCCTTATCAAAACACTCAACTATACCATTTACACTCATATAACGAGGTTTGTAAGAAGAAGCCAAAACACTTACCAAGCAAGGCATATCCACTTGTACCATTTGATAACCATCTTCCAATTGTTTTTTGATGGTAAGAGTTTTTTTGCCATCAAATTTGCAATCTTCCAAATAAGTTACCTGAGGAATATCCAAATGTTCTGCAAGTTCAGGTCCTACCTGTGCCGTATCTCCGTCTATTGCTTGACGACCTGTAATTACCAAATCATACCCCAACTCTCTCAAAGCACCACTCAAAGCGTATGAAGTAGCCAAAGTATCTGCTCCTCCAAGTCTGCGGTCTGTCAAAAGTATTGCTCTATCTGCTCCCATAGCAAGAGATTCTCTCAAAATGGCTTCAGCCTGAGGTAATCCCATTGTTATTACAGTTACTTTTGCACCAAATTCATCTTTCAATCTCAAAGCAAGTTCCAACCCCCCCTTATCATCTGGATTCATAATAGATGGAACTCCTTCTCTTATCAATGTACCGGTCTTAGGGTCTATTTTTACTTCTGTAGTATCTGGTACTTGTTTTATACAAACTACTATATTCATTGATTTATCTATTTTCTTTATTAATTAAAATTTATCGGAATACCGATTTAGTTAAAAGTATATTTTAAATAAGACGTACGTTATTATTTCAACAAACTTGTGGCAATAACCATACGTTGAACCTCACTTGTTCCCTCATAAATCTCCGTAATTTTGGCATCGCGGAACATTCTTTCAACAGGATATTCTCTCGTATAACCATAACCTCCATGGAATTGTATTGCCTTTGTTGTCATTTCCATAGCAACCTCGGCAGCATACAATTTTGCCATAGCGGCATCCTTACTATGAGGCAAACCTTTATCTATTCTCTCTGCAGCACTTCTTACCAACAAACGAGCGGCATTGATTTTTGTTTCCAAATTGGCAAGTTGGAATTGTGTATTTTGGAATTGTGCTATTGATTTACCAAATTGTTTTCTTTCCTTAACATATTTAACAGTTTCGTCCATAGCACCCTGAGCAATACCTAGGGCTTGAGAGGCTATACCCAAACGACCACCGTCCAAGGTCATCATGGCAATCTTAAAACCTTTACCCTCTTTGCCAAGCATATTTTCTTTTGGAACTTCGCAGTTTTCAAATATAAGTTCACAGGTTGCAGAACCTCTGATACCCAATTTCTTTTCTTTTTTACCTATGGAAAAACCTTTAAAATCTCTTTCCACTATAAAGGCAGAAATACCCTTTGTGCCAAGGCTTTTATCCGTCATAGCAAAAACAACATAAACATTGGCATATGAAGCGTTAGTTATAAATATCTTGCTACCATTAAGTATCCACTTATCTCCTGCATCCACGGCAGTGGTTTGTTGCATGGCGGCATCTGTGCCGGCGTTAGGTTCTGTAAGACCAAATGCTCCTATCCACTCACCTGAGGCAAGTTTTGGCAAATATTTATTCTTTTGTTCCTCCGTACCAAACATAAGTATAGGCTCAGCACACAAAGATGTATGAGCAGAAACAACAACTCCCGTTGTAGCACAAACCCTACTCAATTCCTCAACAGCCATAGAATACATTTGAGTACTACCACCTTGTCCTCCATATTGTTTTGGAATAGGAATACCCATAATGCCTATTTTTGCCATTTTTTCCACCGTTTCCATTGGAAATCTTTCCTGCTCATCAACTTCGGCAGCCAATGGTTTAACTTCATTCTCTGCAAACTCTCTTATCATTTGCAGAAACAAATTTTCTTGTTTTGTCAGACTGAAATCCATATCTATCTAAAATTGTGTATTTATTTTTGTATTAAAATCTATCTAATAGAGTGCAAAGATATAAAAATTTATTGACAATAATCAAAAATATCTTTTTTATTTGATAAGTCGGCATAAGTTTTGGCTATTTCCTTATCTTTAATTTGGCAAATTTTAGAATTAAAACTTTTGTCCCTACGTTATCAAAATCTACTTTTGCTCTTTTGTCTCCTTGCACCACTTCCGTAGCGATAACTGTGCCTATGCCAAATTTGGAATGCATAACCTGTACTCCTTCTTTTACATCTTCCATTTTGGCAAGCGTCCATAAAGAATCACTTGAAGCAACTGTTGTTTTAGGCTTTAAATTCAGTGATTTAGAAATTGCTTTACTTTCTGAATGCAAAGAAAATATTGGTTTTTCTTGTTTTCTATTTAAAGCATTGTTTCTTAAAGATATAACCGATTTTTCTTTATCCTTGCTTAATGGAAACAAAGACTTGGTGTTTTCTCTTTCTTCTTTCTCAAAAATTATATATTTCTCATCTATCTCTCTTACAAAACGAGAGGTTTCGGTTATAGTAACATCTCCAAAGCGATAACGCATATTGGCAGAAGTCAAATAAAGTTCTTTTCTTGCACGGGTAAGAGCAACGTAAAACAAACGTCTTTCTTCTTCTATATCATATTTTTGGGCAAAAGACATGGTGGAGGGGAAAAGGTTTTCTTCCATACCTACGACAAAGACATTGTTAAATTCCAAGCCTTTGGCGGCATGTATGGTCATTAATTTGACCTGATTATTTTCCTCGTTTTCTTCTTTGTCTGTGGAGGTCATTAAGGAAATTTGTTGCAAAAAAGCACTTAAACTCTTGTTGCTTATATCTATTTCCTCACCGGTCAAAGCGTCTATTAGATTTTCCTCGTTGCTTTCAACAAAGGACTGCATACCTGCCAAAAATTCGTCCAAATTTTCCAACCTATCCTTATCCTCCTCATCCTTTAACATGGAAAGGTCGGTTCTTATGCCCGAGCGTTTAATTATATCTTTGCCAAGTGTATAAGCATCGTCCTGTTCCACTCTTAGAGAAAAACTTTCTATCATGGTGCAAAAATCATTCAGCATCCCTATCGCCCTACCCTTTATACCCAATGGGTTGTTGTATGAGAGGGTTTTTGCTGTTTTGTACAATGATTTTCCGATTTGTTGGCTTGCTATTTTCAATTTGTCCATTGTTGTGGCTCCTATTCCTCTTGCAGGATAGTTGACAATACGTTCAAAGGCTTCGTCGTCATCGTTATTAACCACCAATCTTATATAAGCCACAGCATCTTTTATCTCTTTGCGGGAATAAAAAGAAGTGCCTCCATATATAATGTAGGGTATGTTTTTTAATCTTAAAGCATCTTCAAATGCTCTTGATTGAGAATTGGTACGGTAAAGTATGGCTATTTCTCCGCCCTTTTCCCCTTTTTTGAGAATATCATTTATTTTTTCTGCGACAAAGGCAGATTCTTCCCTATCGGTAGCCAAAGCAAAATAATGTAAATAATCTCCGTTGGAATTTTCCGTCCAAATAGTTTTTTTTATCTGGTGTTCGTTGCGAGCAATTATTGAGTTTGCAGCCTGTATTATGTTGTTGGTGGAGCGATAGTTTTGTTCCAATTTAAAAATACTTGCCTGAGGGTAGTCTTTATTAAAATTGAGAATATTGCTTATTGAGGCTCCACGAAAAGAATAAATACTTTGAGCATCATCACCCACTACACAAATATTTTTGTGATATTCAGCAAGTTTTTTAATGATAAGATATTGTGAATAATTGGTATCTTGGTATTCGTCCACCAATATGTATTGAAATCTTTTTTGGTATTTTTCCCTAACGTCGGGGCAATCCCTTAATAATACATTCATATTAAAAAGTATATCGTCAAAATCCATTGCCATGGCCTGACGCAAACGATTTTGATAAGCCGAATATACTTTGTAAAACTGCCCTATGTTTGATTTTTCGTCTTCGGCTATAAAATCCACCCTTTGAGCGTAGTCCTCAGCCGAAAACAAAGCACATTTGGCCATGGATATACGAGAAAGGAGTCTGCCTTTTTTATAATTTTTGTCATCCAAATGCAAGTTTTTTACTATATCCACCAATAATTTTTTGCTGTCATCATCGTCATATATGGTATAATTTCGCAAATATCCTATACGCTCGCCGTCTATACGCAAAATTTTGGAAAAAATACTATGAAATGTACCCATCAACAAAGCCTTTGCCTGCACTCCTACAAGTTCTATAACCCTTTCCTGCATCTCTTTGGCGGCCTTGTTGGTAAAAGTCAAAGCCATAATGTTATAAGGAGATACACCCTGTTGCAAAAGATAAGCAATACGATAGGTAAGCGTTCGTGTTTTTCCACTACCCGCCCCCGCTATTATCATTATAGGCCCTTCGGTTTGAGTAACTGCCAAAAGTTGTTGTTGGTTCAAATCATCTAAAATCATAATGCAAAGTTAGAAAAAAATATAAAATTGATAAACGTTTATTAAATACAAATCACACCAACAATAGCCACAAAATATTTTATAACGACTCTGCCCCTATTATAACCTATGCTAACCCATAAGAAAAGAGCAAAAAAATAACGGCTTTGCCCTTATAAAACACCCAACGGGTACGGTTTTGCCCTACGAAAACAGGCTGAGAGAAAGGCAAAAAATATTTTTTCGGGAAATTTAATTGATGATTACTAAAAGTTCAAAAATAAGGGTGCTACTATTGATTATCAATGAGTTAACCTTTTTCGAGGGGTCAAAATCGGGCAAAAATGGTCATTTTCAGCGTTTTCGAAAGGTTTTTTGAAGGAAAAATTTTTTCTTCGCCCGTTTCTCAAAAATGAATCGGCGATTCATTTCGACGAATCGGCGTTTCGATAAAATAAAACGC
>CAZITO010000018.1:0-28656 GCA_964542225.1 uncultured Bacteroidaceae bacterium
TTACGAAGATTCTTTGACCTGACCAAACGCGTGCAAAAATTTATTTTGTAACTTATTGATAATCAGTAAACCGATTTTGCTGTTTTTGTTGGTTTTTGATGGGGTAGAATGGGGGTTTATGAGTTGGCATGGGTTAAGATAAGCAGAGCGGTTACAGAGAATTTTTGTAATGGCTTCGCTTTATAAATTACCTTATACGTAACTTGTTTAAAATCATAGTAATTTGATATTTTTTTGTAAATTTTTTAACAAAAATGCATTGGAATTAGAAAAAAATTGTACCTTTGCCCCTGATAAAAATGGTTAAATAAAGAAGAAGAGCAGATGACATAAGAATATTATCTTTTAGAAAATAAAGAGATAAAGGAAAGTGTAGAATAAAAAAAGGAGTATATTCTTATGATAAAACATATGGATAACAGAACAGACCAAGAATTGGTTTTAGCCTATCAGAACGGAGAGCAAAAGGTGTTTCAAATACTTTTGGAGAGACATCAGCAGAGGGTTTTTAATTATATTTTGTCTTTGGTGAAAGACCCTGCTGTGGCGGATGATATTTTCCAAGACACTTTTATTAAGGTAGTTAATACTCTTCGCAGCGGAGCCTACCATGATGAAGGTAAGTTTATAAAATGGGTGATGCGCATAGCACACAATTTGGTTATAGACCATGCTCGCAAAGGTCAGAAATATCGTATGGTTTATGATAATGACGAATACAGTGTTTTTGATACTTTGAATACAAGTGAGTTCAATGTGCAAGACAAAATGATAAAGGCTCAGATATATAAGGATATAAAATATTTGATAAAACAATTGCCTAAGGAACAAAGGCGGGTTTTGATTATGAGGCATTATGCCGATATGTCTTTTAAGGAAATAGCCGAAAGGACGGGTGTCAGTATAAATACGGCCTTGGGCAGAATGCGTTACGCACTCATAAATATGAGGAGAATGGCTGAGGAAAAATCAATGTCATTGACAATGAATTAGTTTTTTCTTGATAAAAGGAAATAGATTGTTATGAACACTTTAAAAAAGTTAGCATAGATTAAGTAAGTTTGTGCTGACTTTTTCTTTTTACACAGTAACAATTATTTCTTTTCAAAATTATGATTATGTGAAAATAATAATGTAATTTTGCAGACAATACACAACGGAATAAAGAGCAAAATAAAAGAATAATTATGGCAAAGAAATTGAAGAAAGAAGAAGAGGTTAAGCCGATTTTTAAGAATGAGGATGCCGATATTACTGTGGAAAATCGTTTAAAGGCTTTGTATAAACTACAAAAAATAGAGTCAGAAATAGATAAAATACGTATTATTAGAGGTGAGTTGCCTTTGCAGGTTGAGGATTTGGAGGATACTATTGCCGGACTATCCACCCGTATAGCCAAAATTAACGAACAGCAAAAAGACTTGGAGACAGAAGTATCCGGACATAAACATGATATACTTGAACATCAAGATAATATACAAAAATATGAGGCTCAGCAAGGTAAAGTAAAAAACAATAGAGAGTTTGAGTCTTTGGCAAAGGAGATAGAATTTCAACAATTGGAGATACAACTTTGCGAGAAAAAAATACGTGAAGCGAATAGAAATATAGAGGCTTTAAAGGATAGTATTGTTAAGTATAACAGTGAATTGGAGGAAAAGCAAAAGGATTTGGATGTAAAGAAGTCTGAATTGGAAGACATTTTGAAAGACACCTCCGAAAAGGAAGAAATTTTAACACAAAAAGCACAAGAAGAAGAGAAACACGTAGATGAGAGATATTTAACGGCTTTCAAACGTATAAGAAACAATGCAAAAAATGGTTTGGCAGTTGTTACGGTTGACAGAGGGTCTTGTGGTGGTTGTTTCAACAAGATTGCTCACCAAAGACAAATGGAGATACAGATGCATAAGAAAATCATTGTTTGCGAATATTGTGGCAGAATACTTGTTGATGATACTATTTCTGAAGAGGTAAACAACGAGGAAAAAGATATACAGCAATAGAGTATGCTTACTTATCTTAAAAATGCTACTCTATCCTCTCCTTTGATAAAGGGTTTTGGAGGACAAAAGAAAAATATCCTTATTGAAGACGAATATATAAAAGAAGTCTCCGATAGGGATATTTCTTTATCGGATGATATTAGAGTTATAGACTGCGAGGGCTTATTAGTTCTGCCCGGAGTGATAGATGTGCACGTACATTTCAGACAACCGGGAGCGGAATATAAAGCAGATATGCTTAGCGAAAGCAAGGCGGCTTTAATGGGTGGAGTAACTACGGTTTTTGATATGCCCAACAATACTCCTGCTATAGTCACAAAATCATTATTAGAGGAAAAACTCAATTTGTGCAAACAAAATATGTTGTGTAATTATGGTTTGTATTTTGGGCTGACCAATGATAATATAGAAGAGGCCATAAGTATAGATAGGAATAGCATAGTTGGGTTAAAACTTTTTCTTGGCTCTTCTACCGGCAATATGTTGGTGGATGAGCAAGACAGTATTGTCAATCTTTTTAAAAATTCTCCTTTCATTGTTACCGCTCATTGTGAGGATGAACAAAGAATAAAAGCCAATGCTGTTAAATACAAACAATTACAAACCTTACCTTATAATATACACAACCTTATAAGAGATGAACAGGTGTGTTATAAGAGCAGCGCTTATGCCATAGATTTGGCAAAAAAATATGGCACCCAATTTCATTTGGCTCACTTGACAACGGCAAAAGAAATAGCATTGTTGAGTAATGAAAAGATAGCGAACAAAAATATAACTTCTGAAGTAAGTCCCAATCATTTGTTTTTTTGCCAAGAGGATTATAAACAATTGGGTAATTTGATAAAGTGCAATCCCTCCATAAAGACTTCAGAGGATAGACGACTTTTGCGACAAGCTTTGAAAGAGGGCTTTATAGATATGGTTGCAACCGACCATGCTCCTCATTTGATACAAGAAAAACAACAACCTTATTTTCAATCGCCTTCGGGTATTCCTTCAATACAGTTTTCTTTGCTTGTGATGTTGCAGATAGCCAAACAAGAAGGCTGGAATCTGTCCTTGATAGCGGAAAAAATGTCAGAAAACCCTGCCCAACGATTCAATATAAAAAAACGAGGTTTTATAAAAGAGGGCTATTTTGCAGATTTGGTTTTTATAAAATTAGGGCAAAAAATGAGGGTAAGTCAAAACGATATACTTTCGAAGTGTAAATGGTCGCCTTTGGAAGGATATACTTTTGATAATAGCATATCAATGACAATGCTTAATGGCAAGATTGTTGCAAAAGATGGAATAATAAATAAGGACTTGTGTAAATCTATGCAAGTTTAATAAAAACTAACTTTTTCTTTGTTTTTTAGCCGAAAAATATCATAATAAGGCTATTTTTTTTACTTTTTTTTTGTAAATTTTTATAAGAATATTTTGGCAGTATTAAAATTATTTATAAATTTGCCAAAATAAAAACAAAGAAAGGGTTTTGCTATGAAAAGAACATTTTTATCATTTTTAATTATTTTCTGTGTGTTATTATGTCCGCGGGTAAGGACTTATGCACAAATGCAGTCTCTTGCAAGTCCATCTACGGAGAGAAAGATTGCTAATACATCGTTATTTATGCCAATAAAATCTTTAGCGGTCAGTAGTAATGAGATAGTTACTTTATGTAAGCAAAACTATCTTCCGTTTGCTTCAATATTTGGCAAAACAAAGGATGGTACACAAAACATAGATATTGTTTTTACTATGGATTCTATTATGGATTTTGATTATAATAAATATGGTCAAACAATATTTTTTTGTGGAGGTAATGCTGGAGTTGGTTTTATAGGCTGGGAATATATCAATACTTTATTTTCCTCTAATACTATCACGAGCCATAGATTTGATTTGCCTACAATACAAAGCGTTCAAAAAATCTATTATTATGAAGATGGTACTAATAAAAAAATGGCTTTAATTGGTGATGGGAGATATTTTATAGATTTTAATTTGTCAAATAATGCTACTTGTGATGTTTATATGGCTCCTCCATTTAATAAATTATTGGATATTGCCATTACAAAAGACTATATTGTTGTCTTGGGCTTGATTAATAATACTTCGTTTGTTCTATACGCTCATGAAAAAACAAATATTTTTAATTATAAAGGTTTTATATTTAGAACACCTCCAACAATAGTCTATGATAATGATATAAAATATCATTTAACACAATTAGATCCTTCTTCTAATCATGTAATGGTTGCTTTTTCGTTGGAAAATAATTATAACGAACATTGTATTATAGATTTAAATTCTTTCAATTTTTCCATAGTGGATGACCAAAAGACTATAACGGATATAGGAAAGCCTATAATAGTTGATTTGGAATATGAACCTGCAAGTAATACAGTCCTTTGTTTATCAAAGAATACATCTTATGAAAATTATATTTACAGAGTAAAGCCATATGTGGGGGGAGTCTATACTACGGATGGACTTGCGCCTAAAAGTACTGTTTCTTCGTATAACAAGTTAGTAAATTTAGCAGATTACGGTAATGATTATTTTTTAGCATTAGGTACAGATACTGATAGCAATTTATATTTTTTTGATAAGAAGAAGTGGACGATGAGTCCTGATAATTGTTTTATATACAAAAAGTGTGATTTGAATATTACCAATAATGTAACGCTAATCAATAACGCATTTTATGTAAACTTTTTCCCAATAACTATCCAACCAATGACTACGACTTTTCAACCTACAACAGGTGTTTGGGATGCAATTTGTAATTAAGTAATAACCAATAAAAACAAAACAGCAATGAAAAAGATTATTTTAATAACTATTGCTATAGCAATAAGTATGATTAGTGTATCACAAACAAGTTATCAAAAACCTAATGGTGATAGATATTTATTGCCAAATACGTATGGTCTTGTATTTGATATAGATTCATTGGAACTGGTAGCTCAAATAGAAAGTAATTATTGTCACTTTCCTAATAGAATAAATATGCAACCTCATTTCTATGATTATAATCAGCCTTGTTATAGTGATTCATTATTGACGATAGTAGGTGTATCGGCTTTATTTTTGACACGCAATTATAAAGAAATGAATGCTTACTTATGTATAGCGGATACTAATTTTGAAATTTACAGGGCAGTAAAAATTCCAAGTACGGATAATGTTGGTTCTACCTATACGGAGGTGTTTTTTGATGACCCTATAAATGTTAAAGGCAAGTTTATGATTATTTGGGATAATCCAGCACCGAAAGGAGGAGAGTATGATTATAACTTTTCATATGAAGATGTTGATGATTTAGATGTTATATTAGCAGGGGTTCTTACTCGCTATACAGAAGGGTATGTAAATTATTGCAGAGAAGGTAAAGGTACTTGGCGCACCGTTGGCAATGACTTGTTAAAAATAGGTTGTACTCTCTTTTTATTTCCTATTTTTGGGGAGTTGGATGCCACGTTGGAGTGTATAGGAAGCAGGCAAAATGAGGTAGGAATTAAAGAGGTGTCTATGGTAGAAAAGTATACAAATATTTTCCCAAATCCTGCTATGGATGAGGCAAATGTGCAGAGTTCTTTTAAAATCAAAGGCATAGAGGTGTACAATATATTGGGAGAGCAGGTATTGAGCAAAGAAGTAGATGCTTATAATACAAAAATAAATACTACCTCCTTACCAAAGGGTAATTATGTCCTCAGAGTAAAAACAAACAGTGGCACCACAAACAAAAAATTAATAGTAGAATAAAAAATCATTTGGGCTATATATTGAAAGCAACGGAAATATAAGGGGTTTCCGTTGCTTTTTTTGAAATATTTTATTGAGTCTTTATTTCTTTTTTATAGGTGTTATTATCATCATCATTTTTTTTCCTTCCAACTTAGGCATCATTTCCGGTTTGCCATACTCCAAAAGAGCATCGGCAAATTTGAGAAGTTTTTCCTCACCTTGCTCTTTATATACTATAGTTCTACCTTTAAAAAATACCTCTACTTTAACTTTGTTGCCTTCTGAAAGAAAACGTTGTGCATGCTTTAATTTAAAATCAAAATCATGGTCGTCTGTTTGAGGTCCAAGTCTTATTTCTTTTACAGACATTTTAGCAGATTTGGCTTTGCGTTCCTTTTCTTTTTTCTTTTGTTCGTAAAGAAACTTTTGATAATCCATAACCTTGCAAACCGGCGGGTTTGCATTAGGTGAAATTTTTACCAAATCAAAGCCCTCGTCATAAGCCATTTTCAGAGCCTCCTTTATATTACATATTTTTGGTTCAAACCCCTCGCCAACTACTCTAACTACAGGGTCTTTTATGAACTCGTTAATTTGATGTGCAGGTTCTTCCTTTTTTGGACCTCTTCTATCAAATTGTCTACGTTGTTGATTTTGTGTTTCTATAACGCTATCCTCCTAAATTTTTTTGATTATTAAATAAAAATATCTTCAATTATCAGGTTGTTAGCCTGCAAGTTCTTTTTTTACCTCTTCATTAACAAGTTTCGCAAAATCCTCTATGCTCATACTTCCTTTATCTCCCACATACTTTTCGCGTACAGATACCGAACCTTCCGCCTGCTCCTTCTCGCCCACAATAAGCATATATTTGATTTTTTTCATTTCAGCATCTCTTACCTTTCTGCCCGTTTTTTCACTTCTGTTGTCTACTTCTCCTCTAAGTCCGGCATTTTCCAATGTAGCCTTTATTTGATTTGCATACTGTTCATATTTTTCACTTATAGGCAATATGATAAATTGGTCAGGAGTAAGCCAAAGAGGAAATTCGCCCGCCGTGTGTTCCAACAATACAGCAACAAATCTCTCCATACTGCCAAAAGGTGCTCTATGTATCATTACAGGTCTATGCTTCTGATTATCGGCTCCGGTATATTCCAAACCAAATCTTTCCGGTAAATTATAATCAACTTGTATGGTGCCAAGTTGCCATTTTCTACCCAAAGCGTCTTTTACCATAAAATCGAGTTTTGGTCCGTAAAACGCTGCTTCGCCGACCTCGGTAACAGTTTTTAATCCTTTTTCTTTTGTGGATTCTATAATTGCACTTTCCGCTTTTTCCCAAACTTCGTCAGATCCTATATATTTTTCCTTGTTATTAGGGTCTCTCAATGATATCTGAGCAATGTAATCCTCAAATTTTAAGGTTTTGAATATATATAATATAATGTCTATTACTTTGCAAAATTCCTCCTTAAGTTGCTCCGGAGTGCAAAAAATATGAGCATCATCTTGAGTAAAACATCTGACACGAGTCAATCCATGCAATTCACCGCTCATTTCGTATCTGTAGACTGTTCCAAATTCTGCCAATCTGCAAGGTAAATCTTTGTAGGATTTTGGAGATAAGCGATATATTTCACAATGATGAGGACAATTCATAGGCTTAAGCATGTATTCCTCGCCCTCGTTAGGTGTTTTTATTATTTGGAAAGAATCTTTGCCGTACTTTTGATAGTGTCCACTGGTTTTGTACAAATTGACGTTGCCTATATGAGGTGTAATAACTTGTTGATAACCATATTGTTTTTGTACTTTTGCGAGAAATTCTTGCAATCTGTTTCTCAAATCTGTACCCTTTGGCAACCATAACGGCAAGCCCGCTCCCACATTTTGAGAAAAGGCAAACAATTCCATATCCTTACCAAGTTTTCTGTGGTCGCGTTTTTTAGCCTCTTCCAAAAGTGCAAGGTATTCATCCAAATCTTTCTTCTTGGGAAAAGAAATTGCATATAAACGGGTAAGTTGTTCTCTATGTTCATCGCCTCTCCAATATGCTCCTGCCAAGGAGGTTATTTTTAAGGCTTTGATAGGGGAAAAGTCTATTAAATGAGGGCCTCTGCATAGGTCTATAAAGTCTCCGCTTTCGTAAAATGTTATCGTTCCATCTTGCAAAGCCTCTATAAGTTCCACTTTGTATTTTTCTCCTCTTTTGGAAAAGAAATCCAAAGCCTCTTTTTTGCTAACCTCTTTGCGTACAAGTTTAACACCTTCTTTGACCAATTCTTTCATTTTTTCCTCTATTTTGGGAAAATCTTCCGTTGAAAGTACTTGATTTCCAAAGTCTATGTCATAGTAAAATCCATTTTCAATGGCAGGACCTATTCCAAATTTTGCCTCTGGATACAAAGATTGTATTGCCGATGCCAACAAGTGAGCAGAAGAGTGCCAGAAAGTTTTCTTTCCCTCTTCATCGTTCCATGTATTGAGTTTAAGTGTGCAATCTTTTGTTATAGGTTTATTTAATTCGGTAACTTGTCCGTCTATGGTAGCAGAAAGTACATTTCTCGCTAATCCTTCACTAATACTTTTGGCGATTTCCAAAGAAGTTACGCCTTCGCTATATTGTTTTACACTACCGTCAGGTAAGGTTATATTTATCATACTCTTCTATTTTAACTCTATAGTATATAAGTCATAATTTTTGCATCTGAGCACTAAGACTACGCGTGCAAAGTTACAACTTTTTTTATATTTAGAATTTTTTTTGCTTATTTTTGTGAAGTGTATTATAAAAGAAACACACCTTTGTTTAAAATTTTTTTGCTCAAAATACGTTCTCTCATAAAAGTAAATTTATGAACATTGGAAAAATATCATTGACTTGTCTTTTGTTGATTATCTGTTTGCTATTTATCTCTTGTGATGGAGATTGTTTTGAGCAGGAGAGCAATGAATACAAAAATTATATAGAAAAAGTTACTCCTAATACTCAGCCCGTTACAACAAATGATAGTGAGTGTTGATGTTGAACTTTTTGCGAGAAAATTTTAGGCATAATCTTAATTTGTTTGATTATTCTTTACCCTCAAAAATAAATGCTGTGGGTAGGGAGTGTTTTGCTTTGTGTAAAAATCTAAGTAAAGTAGATGGTTTTGAAAATATAATAGAGTTTTCAGAGTCCTCTTTTGAGCAAACTGATTTGCAAAAGATTGTCTTTAATGAAAAAGTGGAGCGTATACCAAATAATTGTTTTTCCGGTTGTAAGAATTTAAAAACAATAACTTTTCCTCAAACATTAAAATTTATCGGAGACTATGCTTTTGCCAATTGTGAAAATTTGGAACAAATTATTATTCCCGACAGCGTGGAATACATTGGTAAAAGTGCTTTTGAATATTGTAAAAATCTAAAAAAAGTACATATCCCTAAAAACTTGTTTTCTATAAGCGACTCTTGTTTTTATGCTTGTGAACGATTGTCGGATATTAATTTGCCAAACGCTCTAAAACAAATAGAAAATTATGCTTTTGTTGGTTGTGCTTGTTTAAAAGAGGTCTTTTTGCACGAAGGAATAGAAAAAATTGGAGTAGCCTCTTTTGCTTTTGCGTGGAATCTTGAAAAAATAAATATTCCGTCTTCTGTTGTAGAAATTAATAATCAAGCCTTTATGTGCTGTACTGCGATGAAAAATATTGTTCTTTCCGAAGGGCTACAGAGGATTGGTAACTATGCTTTTGAAGACGATTATAATTTGCAACAAATAACTTTGCCTGCATCTTTAAAGGTTATAGGCAAGCGAATTTTTTGGGGATGTGAAAAATTGGAAAAAGTTGTTTCTCTTGCAAAACTTCCTCCTAAATTAAAAACTCATATATTTGATAACACTAATACAAATTTAAAACTCTTTGTATCGAAGGAGTCTTTAAAAAACTATTCTATTGAAAAAGAATGGAGTACTGCTAAAATCTTTGAAATTTAATTTTTTACCTAAGAATTTTCTTTAATTTTTTGCAATAAAACTCTTCTTTAATTTTTTCACTATATTATTTTGTTAAATAGAATATTATATTATTTATTTATGAATTTAACTTTCTTAGAATTAAAAAAAATACAAATACCTTATAAAATATCTTAATCATTAAAAAGAAATCTTATTTAAATACTCTTTACTTCACAGTGTAATTTTGTTAATGATTGTTTTTAATATTTTGATTTGTAAATATATAAAAGTAAATTTAATATATTCAATGGTTTTTAGCGGTTTTGTAAAAATACGAGACTAAAAAGAATAATAATTTGTCCCGTAACAATTTATTACTAACGTGTTATAACTGATAATTTCTAAAAATAAGGTCAAGGCTCTTTAAAAATAAGTATGGTAATTATAATAAAAAGTTGCGGTAGTTTTCTTAAAAATCCACCGCAACTTTTTATTATACAGATATTATTCTATTATTTTTTAATATTTGGTTCTTCCAAACCAAGATGTTTCTTTTTGTCCATAACTTTCAAATATATGGCAATCAACAAAGCCAAAATACCAAAACTTGCAAATATCAACAATGGTACAGTGTAATCGTATGGTATAAACTCTGCATTCATTGCTTTTGCTGCAATAACATCCGGATTGTTGGCATTGGAAGATTGCAATACACTTCCTATAAGCATAGGTACAAAGCACAAACCTACATTTTGAACCCAGAAAATCAAAGAGTAAGCACTTCCCAAATATCTTGGATCCATAATTTTTGGAACACTTGGCCACAAGGCTGCAGGAACCAAAGCAAATGATATGCCCAAAACCACAATGGTAGCATAGGCAAGTATATGGCTACGCGTTGCCGGAAGCAAGAATGCAAATACCAAATGGCATACTATAAGTAGCAATGCTCCAAACATTAGCATGGTTGCTCCTTTACCTTTTCTATCAAGAAAATTTCCAAGGAACGGAGTAATAACCGCTGCTCCTATTGGAAACCAACGAAATATATTTGATGCTTGTTGAGGAGTTATTCCGTCCAAATTACACTGAAGCATATTTGCACCGTATCTTTGGAATGGAAATATTGCTGAATAGTAAAGCACGCACAACAAGGCTACAACCCAAAATGTTTGAGAGGAAAGAATTTTACCTATATCACTTATTTTGAATTCTTCTTCGCTTGTACCCTCTGCCAAAGCCTTTTCTCCCAATTGTTTGTCAAACTTTTTGTCCATTACACAGAACACAAGAAAGAAAATCAGACCTATAAGCAACAATACAGTACAAAAGGCAACAGAGGCTACAACAGTGGTTTTACCAAATATGGCAAGACCGACATGCTCTGCTATCCAAGGCGAGATGGAGAAAATAGCAAATACTCCTACACGTGCAATAGCCATTTCCAATCCCATAGCCAATGCCATCTCCTTACCTTCAAACCACTTGGCAATAGCACGAGAGACAGTGATACCCGCCATTTCGCAACCACAACCAAATATCATAAATCCGAAAGCAGCCATCTTTGCACTTCCCGGCATTGTTGTCCACCAAGTTTCAAGCCAAGCATTAAAACCAGTGGTTTGAAACCAATCACTTATACCGATGAATTTAATTACTGCTCCCACAAACATCAAAGAAGCCGACAATGTACCGGTGAAACGAATTCCGCATTTGTCAAGTATGATACCCGCGATTATTAGAAACCCACACACATTGAGGATATATTCTCCCGCAGCGTATGTTCCAAAAACCGAAGGTGTCCAACCTCTTTCTGTCTCCACCAAACTTTGCAATGGAGACATTAAATCTACAAACATATAGCCGAAAAACATCATTAAAGCAATGAGTATCAGGGCTGTCCAACGTGCCGCCGGACTGTCGTTAATTAACTTTTGAATTTTTTCTGTCATAACTTTTGAATCTATTTAATTTAATTATTTTTCAGATTGCAAAGTTATTATTTCTTTCCTATTAGTTTGCTATTTTTTTTAATTTTTTTACGCTTATCCCTGTTTTAGTTGTAATTGTGCAAATATCTTTTCATTATACACAAACGGCACTACAGATATTTATGAGCAGACATAGCAGACAAATAATTTTTAAATTACTAATAATCAAAAAAATAAAAGTTATTTTGTTTTTTATTTCTCTAAGACTGAAACGCTTTTTTATAAAAAAAATCAAAAGAAATTATGTAGATTTGAAATATTGGTATAAATTTGCAATTTTAAAAAACTATGCAAACTTTGTAAAAATAAACTTAAGTAAAAATGCAGAATAAAGGAGCTATTAGTGTTATCGCAGTGATATTTGCGTTGATATGTATCTATCAGCTTTCCTTTACTTTGGTAACAAAGAGGGTAGAGGGTAAGGCTGAGCAGTATGGCAAGCAAATGGCTGCAAAGGAGATGCAGAGTATTAAGTTGGATTTGTCGGACGCTGACAAATTGGCTTATAAGGACTCTATTGAGGATGCAAGAGAGAATGCGTATTTGGATTCCATTTCAGAGGAAACGGTTTACAATTTCTTATTTATGCGTAAGTTTTCCTATAAGGAGTGCAAGGCAAGAGAAATAAATCTTGGACTTGACCTTAAGGGAGGTATGAATGTTATGATGGAAGTTTCCACTGTGGATGTGATAAAGAGTCTTGCCTCAAATCCGGAAGATGAAACCATAACGTCTTTATTAAACAAGGCTACGGAATTACACCGCCAAAACGGTGGCAAATATATAGACCGCTTTGCTGATGCTGTCAATGAAGTCAAAAATGTAGAGTTGGCTGCTTTTTTTAGTACCAAGTTAAAAGATAAGGGTATAACCAAAAATTCATCCAACAATCAGGTTATATCTGCTATAAGCGACCAGTGTGGTGATGCATTTCAGACAACTTATCAAGTGCTTTCAAAACGTATAGATAAATTCGGAGTTGCTCAACCTACAATACAAAAGTTGGATGCTACGGAGAGAATTCTTATAGAACTTCCGGGAGTGAAAGACCCGCAACGTGTTACCAACTTGTTGGAAGGTAGTGCTCGTTTGCAATTTTGGTTAGTAGAAAAAGATTTGAATAAAGCCGTTAGAGCCTTGCAAGATATGGACGCTTGGCTTTCTGTTGGTAATCGCTCAGAGCAACAAGAAGACGTTGTTGTATCGGAAGAATCTTCAACCACTCTTAGTGCTACAGAGCAGATTGCTACTACGGACAACAAACAAGAGGAGACGGCAGTAACAAAGAAAAATCCTTTGCTTTCTTTGTTTACTCCAAGCAATACTCAGATGAGTTTGGCGGTTGCTACGGCTCAGGGACAAAATCGTGCAGAAATAAATAGACTTTTGAAAAAAGCTCAATCCAAGATGCCTAAGGATTTATTGTTCCTTTGGTCTGCGAAGCCTATTTCAAAAACCAATGAGTACGAACTTTATGCTGTACATGTAGAAAAGAATGGACCTTTGTTAGATGGTGATGTGATTTCAGACGCTCGTGATGATTTCAACCAAACAGGTAGCCCTGTTGTTTCTATGGTTATGAAAGACGATGCTGCAAGAAAGTGGGCTAAGATTACCGGCAATCATGTTGGTGAATGTATAGCCATAGTATTGGATAGTGTTGTTTATTCTGCACCAAGGGTTAATGGCGAAATAGATGGCGGTAGGTCAGAAATTTCAGGTCATTTCACTGTGGAGGAGACAAAGGACTTGTCTAATATATTAAAGTCAGGTAAACTTACTGCTCCAGCCAAAATAGTTCAAGAGTCAGTGGTGGGTCCTTCTTTAGGAAAAGAGTCAATCAAGTCGGGTATGATGTCTTTCATATTTGCCATAGTACTTATACTTGTTTATATGCTGTTTTTCTATAGCACAGCGGGTATTGCGGCATGTGTGGCTTTGGTTGTGAATTTGTTTTTCTTGTTTGGTGTCTTGGCTTCGCTTGGTGTTGTTTTGACGTTGCCGGGTATAGCAGGTATTGTGCTTACTATGGGTATGGCAATAGATGCCAATGTTATAATAAATGAGCGTGTAAAAGAAGAACTACTTAAGGGTAAGAATGTAGCCACTGCAATTTCAGATGGTTACAAGGATGCTTATTCTGCAATTATAGACGGTAATGTTACTACATTGCTTACAGGTATAGTACTTGCTTATTTTGGTAGTGGTCCTGTTCAGGGCTTTGCTATAGTTTTGTGTATAGGTATTTTGACAACCTTGTTTACAGGCATTTTCATTTCAAGGCTTGTTTTTGAGGCTATGCTAAATAGAAAAGGTGGAGAAAGACGTAACATTGCCTTTTATAACAAACTTACTCAACATTTTTTGGAAAATCCTAAGGTTAATTTTGTTGGCAATCACAAGAAACAATGGATTATTGTTGCTGTTTTGGTGGTTATAGCTCTTTCTTCTCTTACATTTAAGGGATTGGATTTGGGTGTAGATTTTGCAGGGGGTAGAACATACGTTATTCGTTTTGATAATGATGTTAAGCCAGAAGCTATTCGTTCTGCACTTACCAAGGAATATGGTACAGCGCCAGAGGTAAAAACTTTTGGTCCTTCTTATCAGGTTAAAGTAACTACTGATTATAAGATAAAAGAGGATGATGAGGCTGTAAATAATGAGGCTATCGCTAAATTATTTAACGCTACCAAGCCTTTCTATGCGGATAAAACGATGACCTTGGAAAAATTCCGTTCTACGCAAACAAGTCCGTTGGGAATAATATCTTCAGAAAAAGTAGGTCCTACAATGGCTGAGGATATACAGCGTTCGGCAATTATAGCCGTTTTGGTTTCGTTGGTACTTATATTCATATACATTGCAATAAGATTCAAAAAATGGCAATATGGATTGGCATCGCTTGTGTCTTTGACCTTTGATGCTGTTATTACTATTGGAGCCTTTTCTTTATTTAATAAAATAATGCCATTTAGTTTGGAGGTTGACCAACAGTTTGTCGCTGTGGTTTTGACCGTAATAGGATACTCTATTAATGACACTGTTATTGTGTTTGACCGTGTGAGAGAGAATGTCAATCTATTCCCTAAGGAAGATTATGGCAAGTTGATGAACAATGCTATGAACCAAACTCTTTCTCGTACTTTTAACACTGTTGGTTCCACTTTGTTGACACTGACTATAATGTTTATATTTGGTGGAGATGGATTGCGAGGATTTTCTTTTGCTATGTTTATAGGTATAGCAGCGGGATGTTTTGCTTCTCTTTGTGTGGCGTGTCCAACCGCTTATGCTTTAATAACTCGCAAAAAGAATAAAGAGATAAAGTAAAATTATAATGGCAACTTTTTGGACAATAATCATAACTTTGGTAATATTTTCTTCTCTGCTATCAAAGAAAAAGAAGAAAGTTGAGACGACTTTTCCTTCCCAACCTATAAATGAAGGGGAGGAATGGTCGCCTTTATATTCCGAACAGAATAGCGGGAGTGTGCAAAATTTTCACAATTCCAATGAAGTTGCTAATAAGGTTGAAAAAACTAAAAAAGATAAAAATAATGTTAAGAGTCCGACCACAAAGAAGAAGTTTGATATTAAATCAGCGATGATTTATTCTGCTATAATGGAAAGACCTTATGAGTATTAATTAGAAAAACATAATACACTATATGAGTATGCTTAAAAGAATATTATTTACGCTCGGGTTGCTTATTGCGACTAATGTAATGTATGCGCAAGGTGTTCTTACGGGTACTATTACAGATGAAAAAACAAAAGAGCCTTTGCCGTTTGTAAACGTCATTGTCCTCCAAAATGGCGAACAAAAGGGTGGTGCTCAGACGGGAATGGATGGAACTTATCAAATAAAGCCTCTATCTCCCGGAACCTATGATGTAAAAGCGTCTTTTATCGGTTATGCAACGGCGATAAAGACAGGAGTACGTGTTACTGCTACCGGTTTTTCGGCTGGAGGTGATTTGGAATTAAAACCAGAGTCTACAACCTTAGGCGAGGTAACAGTTACTGAATATCAAGTTCCTTTAATTCAAAAGGGACAGGCTACTTCTGGCGGTAGAATTACTTCGGAGGATATTGAAAAAATTACAGCCAATTCAGTTGATGCTATATTGGCAACTATGGGTGGCGTACAGGATAATGACGGAAGTTCTGGTACGGCTCGTGGTGAATCCGATATGCAACAGTATGTCAATGGTGCAAAAAAATCAACGGTCAGTGTTCCTAAATCGGCTATTGCTGATATGCAGGTTATATTAGGAGGTACACCTGCTCAGTACGGTGAGTCTTTGGGAGGTACAATGAATATAACATTAAAACCACCTCAGAATAGATTTGAGGGTATGTTGTCTTATCGTACTTCAGAGCCTTTTAATGATAGAGGTTACCATAGAGCCGAATTGTACTTAACAGGACCTGTTTTGACAAGAACAGATACAACGACCAATACAACCAAGACTTTGGTTGGTTTTCGTTTATCCGGTTTCTTTGCTCACTCCTCCTCCGGTTTGTTTGCTGATGGAAGAGAGCCTTATATGATTAAGGATTCTGCTTTGTCAAGAATTTCTCAATCTCCTTTGGTTTATGACGTTCAACACGGAGTTAATTATGCTACAAGTTATTTAACAAAAAATTCTTTTGAACAAGTTGGACGTATTCCCAATATAGGAGCAAATTCTCTGTATTTGGAGGGTGGATTGGATATTGCTTTATCAAGCAGAACGACTTTGAAACTTGGCGGAGAATTTAGATATTCATATGGAAAAAACAGTGGAGATTTGCTATTAAACAATGATAACAATTCATCATATAAGAGTTATGCTTATCAGGTTATGGCGGATTTTACACACAAATTATCTACAGACGACAGTCCTACTGCTTTAATAAAGAATGTGATGTTTAATGTTTTAGCTTCATACGAAAGAATAAATGCAGTAAGTGCTTATAATTCTGATTTTGAAGATGATTATTTTAAATATGGTTATATAGGTAAGTTCACCTCTTACTGGTCTCCTACTTATAATCTTACAAAATTGGATATAGATGGAGACGGTACAGAAGAATGGGTAAAACAACTTACTTCTTGGAGTCAAGATTCCATGACTTTCCGTGCAGCAAATTACAATCCAGGATTGGCTGCTTATACAAATCAATTGTATTATAGTGATGAGTTCGCATCCTTGAGAGAGGCAGGATACATTACAAGAAATGCAGATTACTTAGAGGCTTATAAAGGTCTTATGAATGGTAGTACTCCAAGTGCAGTGTATAGTATTTACACTAACTTTGGTGTTCCTCCTTTTACTTATTCCAAGTATGATAATCAATATATTTATGCTACAGCAAAGATTTCTGCGGACGTAGGTAAGCACCAACTTGAGATAGGTTTCCAATATGACCAAAAGAATTATGCTTCTTATAGTTTGAATGCCGGGGGGCTATGGACGTTGATGCGTCAAAGACAAAATTTGCACAATTTGGCACCGGATTATTCAAATCCTATTATAGACAATTCTGGTTACTATCCTGTTGTTACATACGATAGAAACTTTGATGCCGGTTCACAATCTCACTTTGATAAGTATTTGAGAGAGCATTTGCGTGAGTTGGGCTATAACAATATTACGGATGTTTCCATGCTGGATATAGATAGTTATGACCCGGATGTATTTTCTTTGGATATGTTCTCTACTGACGAGTTGTATAACAACGGAAACGCTTATGTTTCTATGAGAGGTTATGACCATACGGGAGAGAAAGTTTCCGGAAAAACTTCTTTGAGAGATTTCTTTACGGGAAATAATGGTAACAGAGTGCTTGGTGCTTGGCAACCTATATACATGGCAGGTTATATACAAGACCAATTTTTCTTTAGAGACCTTGTATTTAACATAGGTGTACGTGTTGATAGATTTGACGGAAATCAAATGGTTTTGAAAGACCCTTATTTGATTTATGACGCTTATACTGTAAAGGATTTGCGTAATGCGGGTAATGCTTCTCAAATACCTTCCACTATTCCTAATGATGCTGTTGTTTATGTTGACCAACTTTCCGAAGGAGAGTCTTTGGCGACAAATGATGTAAATATTACAGGATTTAGACGTGGTTATGGTTCTAATGTAACTTGGTATACAGCAGATGGTACAATTACTTCTGACCCTTCAAGGGTATCTGGTGCTTCTGGTCAGCCATTACCTTTTAGAAAAGGAACTCTTTTATCTACAGGTTTCCCTTCAGAAATATCAGTTGATGCTTTTGAGGATTACAAACCTCAAGTTGTGGCAATGCCTCGTATAGCCTTGTCTTTCCCTGTTTCTGACAAATCAGAGTTCAAGGCTTCTTACGATATTATTGCTCGTAGACCTTCTGAGTCTGCTTGGTTAGCACCTTATGCAAGTTATTTGTATATGTCAAGTTTGAGTGAGCCTACTTTGACAAACCCTAACCTTAAACCTGAGAAAATCACTAATTATGAGTTAGGTTTCCAACAAGTATTGTCAAAACGTTCTTCTTTGACTATTTCTGCTTATTACAAACAAACAAGAGACCTTATTAATTTGGTTCAATATGTAGGTGCCGACCCTAAGAATATTTATTATACATACGACAACCAAGATTATCGTACAACTAAGGGTATGACAATACAATATGACCTTAGACGTGTTAAGAATGTGAGAGCTTCAGCAAGTTATACTCTTCAATATGCAGAGGGTACAACGGGATTGAGTTCTTCTACCATTGTTTCTTTGATACGTGCAGGTTATCCAAATGTAAAGATGATGTTCCCTATCGCAGACGATAGAAGACATGCGTTTAAATTTAATTTGGACTTCCGTTATGATGGTGGTAACAAATATAACGGGCCTACAACGAAAAGAAAAGTTACCGATAAGGATGGTAACACTAAGGTTAAAACTATCAAATGGTTACAAAACTTTGGTGTAAATATTACAGGTGTTGTACAATCAGGTACTCCTTATACCAAATTGTACAGCCACAAACAACAAACCATTGTTGGTTCTTTCCGTGGTGCTCGTTTGCCTTGGTATTACCGTGTAGACTTGACTGTAGATAAAGCCTTTATTATTAAGGTTGGAAAACGTAATACTATTTTGGACGTATTTTGTTCTGTTTCTAATATATTTAATATCAAAAATATCACCAGCGTTTATTCTGTAACGGGTGACCCTGATGATGATGGATATTTGACAGACCCTGAAACACAATCAGATATACGTGCACAGATAAGCGAATCAGCCTACAGAAATTACTACTCTATGTACTTGAATTCTAATTACCTTTACTCAACTCCAAGAAGTGTTGAAATAGGTGTTTCTTATCAGTTCTAATTGTTGTATTAAAATAGAGAAAATAAGTTAGAAGTTATGAAAAATATTTTAGGTAAATTATCATTATTGTTGTTTTGCTTGTGTCTTATGGGCATGTCAGCGAGTGCGTTGCCTTATAAGGGTGCAAAAAAGACCTCAAAGCCTACAAGAAAAGCCGATGGTGTGGAATCTTGTAGAAAGGCTCAGGGTTCTGCTGAATTAAGCATAAATAATGTGCGTGTGCGTATCAATCAAGGTGGTAATATGTGGACTGACGGAGCAACTGCCCAATACTATGTGCCAAAGGCAGGTAGTTCCACTGCTTTGTTCTGTTCTGCACTTTGGATTGGTGGTATGGACGAAAATGACCAATTGCGTGTTGCGGCCATGAGGTTTGGTTCTGACGGACAAGATTTTTGGCCGGGACCTTTGACGGTAGATAATAATGCTTCTACCAATAGAGCAGTGTGCGACCAATGGGATAAATTGTTTAGAATTACTAAAGCAGAGGTACAAGAATTTGTTTCTCACTATGCAACCGGTGACCACAGAGATTATATTACTACTGCTATTAGAGAGTGGCCTGGCAACGGAGATGAGTCTTTGGGACAATCTCGTTTCTTAGCACCTTTCTTTGATAGAGACGGAGATGGTATATACAACCCTGATAATGGAGATTATCCTTACTATGATTTTAATGGAGACCTTTGTCCTACGACCATACGTGATTCTCTTCCTGTGGGCGTTGCTTATACTCCTACTCCTACATATGAGTCTACTAACTCCGATATATATCAAACCGGTGGCGTAATGAAAGCCTATAATGGACTTCTTGTTGACCAAGTTCTTAAAGGTGATGAAACTTTGTGGTGGGTTTTCAACGATAAAGGTAATGCTCACACAGAGTCTAACTCTCAATATGCCATAGGTTTGGAGATAAGAGCGCAGGCATTTGCTTTCACTATGAATAACGAAATCAATGATATGACTTTTTATTCATACGAGATTGTCAATCGTTCTGCTTTCAAATTGAAAGACACCTATTTTTCTCAATGGGTAGACCCTGATTTGGGATACGCTTTTGATGACTACGTAGGTTGTGATGTTGAAAGAGGTTTGGGATATTGTTACAATGGTGATGCTAATGACGGCCCTGGACAAGGTGCTTATTCAGGCAATCCTCCTGCTGTAGGTATTGACTTTTTCCAAGGTCCTTATATGGATGCCAAATATGGTAAGGATATTCCTAAGGTAGATACTGCTGCATTGAAAAATATGCCGGGTGGTGAGGCTATTCTTGCTTCTTATCAAGCAATTATAGACGCAGAGATAGCGGCTGGAAACTTGAAAGCGGATATCAATATTCTTTTGACCGCAGATGCTGACAAATATAAAGAGGCATGGTTTCCTGAAAATGGTAATGAGGATTTTGCTTGTGCTATCAATGGTGTAAACTTTGGTAATGGTATAGCAAACGATGAACGTTTTGGTATGAGACGTTTCATATATTACAACAACTCTTCTGCGGACAATGGTGAGCCTACAAAGGCACAACATTATTATAACTATTTGCGTGGTATTTGGAAAAACAACCAATATATGTACTACGGTGGCAATGGATTTACTACCTATGATGGACATGCCTCCGGTGAAGGTGTTAGAGCCGACTTTATGTTCCCTGGTGATAGTGATATTTGGGGTTGGGGTACTCCGGATGATAGAGCCTATGGTAAGACTCATAGTTGGAGTGAATCAACAGCGGACAATGGAAGTCCAAACCCTCCGGGAGATAGACGTTTTATGCAATCTGCAGGACCTTTCACATTGTCTCCGGGTGCTATCAACTATATAACAGTGGGTATTCCTTTTGCTCAGGCTGCAACGGGTGGTCCTTTGGCTTCTGTGGACTTACTTAGAAAAATAGACGACAAATGTCAGGCTTTGTTTGATAACTGCTTTAATGTATTGGAAGGACCGGATGCACCGGATATCGTAGTACAGGAGTTGGATAGAGAAATCATACTTTATTTGACGAATGAATCGGGTAACAATGTAAATGAATCTTTCAAAGTTTTGGATGTATCCATACCTAATGATTCTGTTGATGGTAAATTACCGGATAGATATTATACATTTGAAGGATATCAAATATTCCAATTAAAAGATGCTACTGTTTCTGTTTCTGATATATATGACAATAGCAAGGCTCAGTTGGTAGCACAATGTGATATACAAAACAATATAAGTACTTTGGTAAATTACACCACTGACGAGGCTGGTAATTTGGAATCTCAAGTTATGGTTACAGGTGCCAATCAAGGTATAAAGCATACTTTCCGCGTTACTGAGGACTTGTTCTCTACAAGTACGGATAAGCGCTTGGTAAATAATAAAAAGTATTATTTTGTAGCGGTGGCATATGCTCAGAATGTTTATAAACAATATTCTCCTACTGATGCAACAAAAATAGACGGACAGAAAGAACCTTACTTGGCTTCTCGTAAAAAAGGTGATGGTTCTTCGGTAGAATCTGTTGTTGCTATTCCTCACAAACTTTCAGCTCAGCAAAACGGTACAACCGTTAGAACCACTTACGGAGTATCACCAGAAATAACACGTGTTGAAGGTTATGGAAATGGAGGTTTGGTTATTAACTTACAAAAATCTTCCATAGCAGAACTTATGGGAGCAACGGGTGTTGAACCAGCGACAGAACAGGTTACCATAAGAGACCCTTATACCAAAAATGATACAACCATAGTAAGACCTATAAACATTTTGAAAGAGCCGGAGTATCAAACAAATGCTGGTCCTTTGAATGTTAAGGTTGTTGACCCATTGAATGTTAAACCGGGTTCTTATTATTTGAGATTTGTTCCTGCTGAAACAACAGATACAACAGTTACTCCTAATGCAGCTGTTAGGGATTCCAATATGTCAAATGCTAATTGGGTGTTAACAACTACTGATGGTTCGCCTTTGTATGACGATGTTTATCAAATAGAATCCGATAGACCTTTGAGCGAGGATAACGAGCAGATAATATTTGGTTTGGGTATATCAATATCATTGAGTAACTCGGATAATATTGCTTCAGAAACTAATACGATAGCGATTAAAAACTATAGCAAGGAGTTTTTGTCAGAGGTTAGAGCAAATGTTTTGATATCAGGTTCATTGTTGTCTTCCGCTATTGTTTATTCGGATGCAAACAGGTCATGGCTTACAGGATTTGCTGATGATGATGCGTCAGAGGCTACCAACTGGATACGTTCAGGTACGGTATATGACGAAAACAACAATCCTGATGACCCTACATACGACTACTATTGTAAAATACCTGATACGGTGAGAGGTGATGATGGAGTAACTATAATCAGTATCGGTAGTAAGTTTGTTGCTTTAGACCCTCTTAACGAATATGAGAAATGTGTTAATGGAACTTGGGCACCTTACAGATTGGCTTCTACTTCTGAGCAACATCCTGCTTTTTGTAGGTCTCACTATGTAAATCCAAACAATTCTTTGGATGTTACCAATAGAGATAAGGCTAATACAGCGATTTATTGTAATTCATTGTTGTTTAATGATATGAATAATTTGGCTTCTGTTGATATAGTATTTACTTCTGACAAATCCAAATGGACAAGATGTCCTGTTTTGGAAATGGGAACGGATACTACATTGACTCAAGGTGGTGCTAAAAAATTCCAATTGCGTAGAGAACGCTCTTGGGAAAAGGATGGCACATATAACCCTGCCGATTCTGGTATGAGTTGGTTCCCTGGCTATGCTATCAATTTGGAAACAGGAGAAAGATTAAATATGATGTTTGGTGAGAATTCCTCATTAGGACAACTTAATGGTAGAGATATGATGTGGAATCCTCCTGCAGCAGGTTCTTTTGGCGGTATGCACTATGTTTATGTTATAGGAACGGGAAAGCACTATTGTGTTAATGTTAATGGAGCAACTGCTCCTACTCAATTGGAGATGTTCAGTTTCCCTGCATACGATGAGGGTGTAACAGCAAAGGCTTATTTGAGACATTTGAATGATTGTGTTGATATTTCTTCCAATGATGGTATATATCATCTTGTACAGGCTGAGAAATTATTCTCTTCTATTATGTGGGTTGGAGCACCTGCAGCAAGTGGAGTATTTGCCTATGGCAATGCTAACCCTGATATAGTACCTTATTCTCAACGTTCTCCTGAATTGATACCTACGGATGCTACTGTTCAGATTAGAGTTAGAAAGCCTTATTTTGCAAATTGGAGTCATTCAGGTATTAACAACTCAGAGAATCCTATAAATGATAACTTCCCATTATATAGATTTGGAATTGCTTCCGATATGATGGCTCAAACAAATGTAGGATATTCAAATTCTTCGAGTGTTTTGGATGCTATTACGGTTGTTCCAAATCCTTATTATGCAAGTTCTTTGTATGAAGGAGACCAAGTAAATAATACGGTAAAAATTACCAATTTGCCACCTGAGTGTTATATTACTATATACTCAATAGATGGAACGGTTATTAGAAAACTAAGAGGTCCTTCCAAGTCCATAACTCCGGGTAGTGGTTCTGCTCAGACTTATGTAGAATGGGATTTGAAGAACGAGAGAGGTTTGCAAATCTCCGGAGGTATATACTTGATACACGTGAAAGCGGACGGTATAGGAGAAACTCTTGTAAAATGGTTTGGAGCTTTGCGTCCTGTTGACCTAAACTCTTTCCAATAATCTTTTAATCAACAACAGTATTTTTTAAACTTATAAAATGAAAAGAAGTTATGAATAGAATACATAAAATAATCATTATGGTCGCCTTTACGCTTTTGTTAATGCCTCAAGTGGTGTTGGCGGGAAATGACGACAGAAGAGGAACTGCCGGTGCAGGAGAGTTGTTGATAAATCCTTGGGCTAGAAGTGCAGGTTGGGGAAGTGTTAATACTGCCAATGGTTCGGGTTTGGATGCTCTTTTTACCAACGTTGCAGGTTTGGGACATACAACAGGAACGGAAGTTGCTTTTAACTATACACATTGGTTGAACAATTCAGATATAGGTTTGGTTTCCTTTGGTCTTGCTCAAAGTATGGGCTCTTACGGAGTTTTGGGTTTGACTGTTAATTCCATGTCTTTTGGAACCATACAGAAAACAACTGTTGGTTCGCCGGACGTTGGCAACAATGGAACATACAAGCCTACTTTGTTGAATTTGGGCGTTTCTTATGCAAAAGCCTTTTCAACCTCTATTTATGCAGGTGCTACTTTGAAGATAGTAAACGAAGGAATAGACAATGTTGATGCTACGGGTATAGCAATAGATGCAGGTATTCAGTACGTTACGGGTAGAGATTATGAAATAAAATTTGGTATCTCTTTGAAAAACTGGGGACCTTCAATGTCTTTCTCCGGTGACGGTCTTGTTATCAATGCTACCTATGTAGATGCTAACCATCAGCAGAGTGTACAACAACGTTCCCTTTCTTGGGACTTGCCTTCAAGTCTGAATATAGGCGGTTCGTATGACTTCCTATTTTCAGAAAAAACTTATCGTTTCACAGTAGCGGCAAATTATGAGTCAATGGCTTTTACCGATGACCTTTATACTCTTGCAGGTGAGTTTTCCTATAACAATTTATTTATGATTAGAGGAGGTTACACTTTCCAAAAGGGTAGAGGAGACGATATTTATTCTTCCGATGGAAATAGAAATAACTTTTCTTCCGGTTTTTCTTGTGGTGCGTCCATCAATGCTCCATTGGTTAAACCAAAAGGAGACAAGAAGGGTTCCTATGTTTCCATAGATTATGCTTACAGATTGACTGCAATTTTGGGAGGAATACATACCGTAGGTTTGAGTTTGTCTCTATAAAGAAAGTAAAAAGTTAAAAATAAAATTAAATTCTTTGTTAGAAGAATAGAAGGCTGATAATAAAGCCTTCTATTCTTTTATTTAAGTAAAAAATAATGATATGGCTGAGATAAAATATTATTCGGTTGAGGGCTTACAAAAGTTAAAGGATGAATTAAAACATTTGATATCTGTGGAGCGACCTGCTGTGTCCAATGCTATAGCAGAGGCGAGAGATAAGGGAGATTTGTCTGAAAATGCTGAATATGATGCTGCAAAAGAGGCTCAGAGTCATTTGGAGGCAAAAATTCTAAAATTGCAGGAAACCATTGCCAATGCAAGACTTTTGGATGAAAGTAAAATAGATACTTCCAAAGTGCTTTTATTGTCCAAAGTGGAGTTTGAAAATCTTGCTTTAAAAAAGAAGATGACTTATGAAATAGTTCCCGAAAATGAAGCTAACTTAAAACAGGGAAAAATTTCCATAACCTCGCCTATAGCCAAAGGTTTGTTGGGCAAGAGTGTGGGCGATGTGGCAGAAATATCCGTTCCTGCTGGTACAATGAAATTAAAAATAACTAAAATCTCAAGATAATGGCATCCATATTTACAAAAATAATAAATGGTGAAATTCCTTCTTATAAGGTTGCAGAAAATGATAAGTTTTATGCTTTTTTGGATATATCGCCGTTGCAAAAAGGACATACTTTGGTTGTTCCCAAAAAAGAAACAGATTATTTTTTTGACATAGAGGACAAAGATTTGCAAGACTATATATGTTTTGCCAAAAAAGTTGCAAGAGCAATAAAGCAGGCTTTTCCTTGTGAAAAAGTGGGTATGGCTGTTATAGGCTTGGAGGTAAGGCATGCACATATACATTTGGTTCCAATGTATAAGGAAGGAGATTTAAACTTTGCTAATGATAAACTCTCTCTTTCGGAAACTGAATTTAAATCTATAGCCAATTCCATAGCGGAGAAATATAATTTGGAGGTATAACTTTTTTATCTGACATAATTTGCACAGATTGAAAAAAAGTTGTTATTTTGCGTTCTATAAAACATAAAAAACATAAAATAAGATGAAAAGATATACATTATTTCTATTATTAGCGGGGCTTGTTATGTTTGGTTGTTCGGGTTTAAAAAAAGCCGCTTATAAATCTGTGGACGAGAGAGATGTGCCGGAAAGGTATGTTAAGGATTTTCATCAGCGTCATAAGGATATAAAAGAAGTAAGATGGCAAATGGCAGATTCCACCGTTTATTTTGCCAATTTCAAAACAGAGGACAACGATTGCATAATGAAATTTACTCTCACCACTACGGAAATGAGGTATATAATTCCAAAAGAATATTTACCTTCTTCAATAACAGATTTTGTAAAAACCGATTACCCCGAGTATAAAATACAAGAATCTTATATAACAGATGTGAGGAATAATAAATCATACCTTATAGTTGTGGCAAAAAAAGGAGAATCACTTAATTTGCAATTTGATTTAAAGGGTAATTTTAAAAAAGTGGTTGAATAAATCATATATGATTTTGTTTTAAAATGGGTTTTGTAGTCTTTTAAAACTATGACACCCATTTTTTTTGTTTTTTAGGCAAGTTATGGAATTCTATTGCAAACAATTTTCCCTCAATCATTCCAATTCTACCATGAAAGTAGGAACCGACAGTATTTTGTTATCTTCCATTGTTGCCGATTATTATAAGACGCAAAATAAGGAGGCTGTACAAAATATTATGGATATTGGCACGGGCTGTGGAATAATAGCCTTGTGTATGGCTCAAATATTTCCCAAGGCTCAAGTATTGGCAATAGATATAGACCAAAATTCAGTTCTTCAAGCAAACGATAATTTTCAAAGCAACAAGTGGCAAAAAAGAATGTTTGCAGAATGCAGGGACTTAAAAGATATTGTTTTGCATTGTGAAAAGGAGTTTGATTTGTTGGTTTCAAATCCGCCCTATTTTACAAATTCATTGCTATCTCCTGTCAAACAAAGAAATTTGGCAAGGCACAATTGTGTGCTTACCCCTGAGGAGTTTGTCAATTCAACGAGCAAAATTGCTTCTTTAACAACAAAAATTGCTTTGATTCTTCCTCAAAAAGAAATGTCCGTTATAGAAAATTTGTTTGATAAAAAAGATTTTTTCCTTGCCCGTCGTTATGATATATATACTCAAAAAAACAAAACAACAACGCCAAAAAGAGTGGTAGGCATATTTGAAAAGGAAAAACAAAAAACTATGGCAAAGAATATATTTATACGCGATTCATTCAATCAATATACTTTGGAATTTAAAGACTTGTGCAATAGTTTTTTGTTGTAATGGTCTTTTGCAATAATTTTAAATTTTATAGCGTTACATACATATAAACAAACAAAAAAATTCATGGAAAGAAAAAAAATTGTGGTTGTTGCTCCGGCTTTCCCGTTCAGAGGTGGTTTGTGTCTTGAAGAGGCTTATTTATACAATTTTATAACCTCTATGGGTATGGATTACAAAGCAATATCCTATACTTTATTATATCCCAAAATATTTTTTCCCGGCAAAACACCTTACGATACTTCCGATTTCGTACCATTTGAGCATAATGATAAGATAGAAAGAGTAATTTCATCCATTAATCCTTTTACATGGTGGAAAGCCTACAAAAAAATCAAGCAAGAAAAACCCGATATGGTTATTTTTCGTTGGTGGATGTTCTTTTTTGCTCCGTGTATCATAACCATAGCCTCATTGATACGACTAAAAATGAAACAAACCCAAGTAACCATTTTTGCGGATAATTACATTTCGCACGAAAATCATTGGTGGGAAAAATATCTTGTAAAACTGACGTTTAAAAAGGCTAATAGTTTTATAGCGGCTTCCGATTATGTGGCGGGTCAGATACGCAACGATTTTCCCAACAAAACCATTTGCACAACAACGCTTTCCATCTATGATTGTTATAATCTTCACAGATATGACAAACCCTCTGCCAAGCAAATGTTGGATATATCTACAAAGGAGGTTATTATATTTTTTGGTTTAATACGTCCATACAAAGGATTAATGAAGTTGTTGGAGGCTTTTCCTTTGATAAAGCAACACAGAAAGGATATATCTTTGCTTATAGTGGGAGAGTGTTATGGCGATGTCAAAGTGTATGAGGATAAAATCAAAGAATTGGGAATAGAGAAAGATATTGTTTTTGTCAATGAATTTGTAGCCAACGAAAATATAGAACCCTATTTTGTGGCGAGCGATGTTGTGGTGTTGCCATACGAGTCGGCTACTCAAAGCGGTATAATAATGACGGCATATGCTTTTGGAAAACCTGTTGTAGTAACCTCTGTGGGGGGTATAAAAGAGCAAGTCGTACAAAATAAAACAGGTGTGGTTATAGATAACAACAGCAAAGAAAATATTTTGCAGGGTGTAAATACTATTTTAGACAATAAGGATAACGTTGATTATGCCAAAAATATAGAAAACTTTGTAGACTCATTTGGCAAACAAAAACTTAAACAATTCCTAACGGAAACCTTATAACCCATAAGCAAAATAACCATCTTTTATTAATAAGTTTTTATAGGTTAGCATAGAGACAAAGCGCACAATAAACGTAACGGCTTTGCCCTTATAAAACACCCAACGGGTGCGGCTTTGCCCTTACAAAACACCCAACGGGTGCGGCTTTGCCCTTACAAAACACCCAACGGGTGCGGCTTTGCCCTTACAAAACACCCAACGGGTGCGGCTT